>CAMLSI010000403.1 GCA_946482585.1 uncultured Lysobacteraceae bacterium | reverse complement strand
CGGCCGCGGTTTCCTGCACGCGGATGCCGCCGACCACGTTGACGAACACGTCCTGATCGTAGACCGCGGCGCCGCCGTGGCGGTGCAGCACGGCGAGCAGCATCGCGAGCCGGTTCTGTTCGAGGCCGAGCGCGACGCGGCGCGGATTGGCGAGCGGCGACTGGTCGACGAGCGCCTGCACTTCGACGAGCAGCGGCCGCGTGCCTTCGCGCGTGACCATGACGGCGCTGCCCGGCGTCGGGCCCGCATGGGCGGACAGGAAGATCGCCGACGGGTTCGGCACTTCGCGCAGGCCTTTTTCCGACATCGCGAACACGCCGAGTTCGTTGACCGCGCCGAAGCGGTTCTTGAACGCGCGCAGCACGCGGAAACGGCTGCCCGATTCGCCCTCGAAATACAGCACGGCGTCGACCATGTGCTCGAGCACGCGCGGGCCGGCGATGCCGCCTTCCTTCGTCACGTGGCCGACGAGGAACACGCTGATGCCGGTCTCCTTCGCGAAGCGCGTGAGTTTCGCGGCCGATTCGCGCACCTGGCTGACCGAGCCCGGCGCGGCGGTCAGCAGTTCGGTCCAGATCGTCTGTATCGAATCGATGATGAGCACGCGCGGCTTCTGCGCGGCCGCATGTTCGATGATGTGCTCGACGCAGGTTTCGGCGAGCGCGCGCAGCGGCGCGAGCGGCAGGCCGAGGCGCTGCGCGCGCGCTGCGACTTGCGCAAGCGATTCTTCGCCGGTGACGTAGAGACCGCTCAGGCGTTCGCCGAGCGCGCCGAGCATCTGCAGCAGCAGGGTCGACTTGCCGATGCCGGGATCGCCGCCGATCAGCACGACGGAACCGTCCACGAGGCCGCCGCCGAGCACGCGGTCGAGTTCGCCGATGCCGATGGACGTGCGTTCCTCGATGCTCTGCGCGACGTCGACCAGCGACAGCACGCGCGGCGCCGTCGTGTCGCCCGCGTAGCCGCCGCGCCGCGGCGCGGCGGCGGCCTTGGCCGGTCCCAGCACGATTTCGCTCAGGGAGTTCCAGGCGCCGCAGTCGGCGCACTGGCCCTGCCATTTGTTGTGTTCGCTGCCGCACTCATTGCAGACATAGGCCGTCTTCGTCTTGGCCATCGACGTCTCCGTGTCAGTCTTCGACGAACAGCACGCGCTTGGTCATGCCGCAGGTCAGATCGTAGGCGATCGTGCCGGCGCGGTCCGCGACCTGTTCGACCGGCAGGCCGCGCCCCCAGAGCAGTACGCGATCGCCGACGCGCGCCGACGGCGCGTCGCGCAGGTCGATCGTGACGAGGTCCATCGACACGCGCCCGACGATGGCGGCGCGCGCCGTGCCGACGAGCACCGGCGTGCCGACCGCGGCGCTGCGCGGATAGCCGTCGCCGTAGCCGATCGCGATGACGCCGACGTCCATGTCGACCGGGCATTCGTAGGTGCCCGCATAGCCGACGCGCTCGCCGCGCTGCAGGCGATTGATCGCGATGAGCCGCGTCGACAGGCTCATCGCCGGCGCGAAGCCGAGATCCGCGCCGCTCTTGCCGGCGACGACCGACAGGCCGTACAGAAGGCCGCCGGCGCGCACCCAGTCGCCGCGCGCGGCGGGCCAGCCGAGCACGCCGGCCGAATTCGACAGGCAGCGCTCGCCCGGCAGTCCTTGCGTCGCGGCTTCGAACTGCGCGATCTGTTCGACCGTCGTCGCCTTGTCGAACTCGTCGGACGCGGCGAAATGCGTCATCAGCACGATGTCGCGCTCGATCGACGGCACTGCATGCAGGCGTTCGAGCACGCTGCGCGCGCGCTCCGGCGCGAAGCCGAGACGATGCATGCCGGTGTCGATCTTGAGCCAGACGCGCAGCGGCCGCGCATCGGGATCGGCCTGCAGCCAGGCGAGCTGCGAATCGTGATGGATCACCGCATCGAGTCGCAGCCGGCGCAGTTCCGCGAGATCGGCCGCTTCGTCGGGACCCGACAGCACGACGATGCGCTGGCGATGGCCTGCGGCGCGCAGGCGCTGGCCGTCGGCGATCGCGGCGACGCCGAACGCGTCCGCATCGGCCAGCGCGCGCGCGACGCGTTCCAGGCCGTGCCCGTAGCCGTCGGCCTTGACCACGGCCATGACCTTCGCGCCCTGGCTCAGCGACCGTATGCGCGCGAGATTCCTGCGCAGGGCGTCGAGGTGGATGGCGGCGACGGCGGTCCGGCTCATGGGAAGAACGACGGGGCGTGGAAGGGGGAGGGGAAGAGGACGGCCGGCGATCGGGAAGGCGGCGCGAACGAAAGGAAAGCCGACGTGCCCATTGCCGGCGTATCCCCGGTTCCTCTCATTCGTACGAGCCCAGATAGTTGTCCGACGCGTAGTTCTCGAACTTCGTGTACTGGCCGAGGAAGGTCAGCTTGATGCTGCCGGTCGGACCCGAACGCTGCTTGCCGATGATGATTTCGGCGAGGCCTTTGTCGGGCGAGTCCTGGTTGTAGTAGTCGTCGCGGTAGATGAACATGATGACGTCCGCGTCCTGCTCGATAGCGCCGGATTCGCGCAGGTCGGCCATGACGGGACGCTTGTCCTGACGTTGTTCGAGCGAGCGGTTCAACTGCGACAGGGCGATCACGGGCACGTTCAGTTCCTTCGCGAGTGCCTTGAGACTGCGCGAGATTTCTGAAATTTCCGTGGCGCGATTCTCCTTGTTCCCGGGCACCTGCATGAGCTGCAGGTAGTCGATCACGATGAGGCCCAGGTCGTGTTCGCGCTTGAGGCGGCGGCAGCGCGCGCGCAGTTCGCCCGGCGACAGCGCGGGCGTGTCGTCGATGAAGATCTTCGCTTCCGACAGCAGCGTGATCGCGCTGGTGACGCGCGGCCATTCCTCTTCCTGGATGTCGCCGTTGCGCAGATGCTGCTGGTTGATGCGGCCGACCGAGGAGATCAGGCGGAACGCGAGCTGCGAGGCCGACATTTCCATCGAGAACACGGCGACCGCGCGCTTGGTCTTCATCGCGGCGTATTCGGCCATGTTCAGCGAGAACGCGGTCTTGCCCATGGCGGGGCGCGCCGCGACGATGATGAGATCCGACGGCTGCAGGCCGGCAGTCATCTCGTCGAGATCGGTGAAGCCGGTCGGCATGCCGGTGACGGTGCCGCGATTCTCGAAGCGGTGATGCAGGATCGCGAACGCGTCCTTGACCGCAGTGCGCATCGGCACGAAGCCCTGGCGGCCGCGCGCGCCGGCTTCGGCGATGCGGAACACGCGCTGCTCGGCGCCTTCGAGGATTTCCTGCGTGCTGCGTCCCTCGGGCGCGAAACCGTCACTGACGATTTCGGTGCCGGCGTCGATGAGCTGCCGCAGCACCGATTTTTCGCGCACGATGTCGCAGTACGCGATGATGTTCGCCGCGCTCGGCGTCGTGTTCGCGAGCTGCAGGATGTAGGCGGTGCCGCCGACGATGTCGGCGAGCCCCTGCGATTCGAACCATTCCCCGAGCGTGACCGCGTCGCAGGGCATGCCCTTGTTCGACAGTTCCGTGATCGCACGGAAGATGACGCGATGATCCTTGCGGTAGAAATCGTCCTCGTTGAGGCGATCGGCGACCTTGTCCCAGGCCTCGGGCGACAACATGAGTCCGCCGAGCACGGCCTGTTCGGCGTCGACCGAATGCGGCGGCACGCGCAGGGCGTCGATGCGTTGGACGGTTTTGCGATCGGGTGAGGCGGCCATGGAACTCTCGCGGCGAGCGAACGGCACGGCGCTCGATTATCGAATCGCCGTCTCAAATTGCTAGACAACAAGCTGTTGATAACAGCGGTATAGGCTGTGCGGTCGCATTCAGCCGCGGCGCACGGCGTCGCCGCAAAAAAACAAACGGGCGCCGCGAGGGCGCCCGTTCGTGACTATCGCGTTGCGGCGATCAGCCGGCCGTGACGACGACCTTGACCGTCGTGTGCACGTCGGCGTGCAGATGGACCTGCACTTCGAATTCGCCGATGTGGCGCAGCGGGCCTTCGCCCATGACCACTTCCGACTTCTCGAGCGGCTTGCCGGCAGCGGTGAACGCTTCGGCGATGTCGCGCGGACCGACCGAGCCGAACAGCTTGCCTTCCGGGCTCGCGTTCGCGGCGATCGTGACGCTGGCGCCTTCGAGTGCGGCCTTGCGGGCTTCGGCGCCGGTCAGGACCTGGTTGGCCTTGGCTTCGAATTCGGCGCGGCGCTGTTCGAACTGCGCGACGTTGTCGGCGGTGGCCGGCACGGCCTTGCCCTGCGGGACGAGGTAGTTGCGGCCGTAGCCCGGCTTGACCTTGACCTTGTCGCCAAGCACGCCGAGGTTCTTCACTTTCTGCAGCAGGATGAGTTCCATGGGATTCTCCGATTCGTTAGCACCGGCGGCGCATTCGCGGAGCGAAGGCGGGGCGGTGCAGCGGTGGCTGTCCGAATCGCGATGTCGCTAAACGTCGCGGGACTGTCGAAACACCGCAGCCCCGGACGAACCGGGGCTGCGGAGGCAAGGCTTAGTGGTTGTCGCAGTACGGCAGCAGCGCGAGGAAGCGGGCGCGCTGGATCGCGACGCCGAGCTGACGCTGGTACTTCGCCTTCGTGCCGGTGATGCGGCTCGGGACGATCTTGCCGGTTTCGCCGATGTACTGGCGCAGGGTGTTCAGATCCTTGTAATCGATCTCGACCGTGCCTTCGGCGGTGAAGCGGCAGAACTTCTTGCGGCGGACAAACTTGGACATGGTGGGCTCCTGGACTTAGGCCGCTTCGGCGTCGCTGGCATCGGCGTTGCCGCCGAAACCGCCTTCATCGTCGTCGCGGCGACGGCGATCGCCGCTCTTCTCGTCCTTGGTCTTCATGATGAAGGACTGTTCCGTCACGGCGGCGTCGCGCACCAGGATCAGGTGGCGCAGCACGGCGTCGTTGAAGCGGAAGCCCGA
>CAMLSI010000402.1 GCA_946482585.1 uncultured Lysobacteraceae bacterium | reverse complement strand
TACGGCGTGCGCAAGCGCCACACGCATCCGCTCAAGCTGCTGCTGCTCGCGATCGCGGTGCTGCTCGTGGTGCTGGCGCAGACGCGCTATCTGAATTCGGCCAACGTGCAGGTCTCCAAGGTCATGGAGACCGTCCGCAAGTACGCCGAGTGGTCGTTCTCGCTCGGCCTCGTCGCGATCTGGTGCGCGTCGATAGCCGGCTTCCGCAAGCGCCTCGGCTACAACGCGGTCGAGCACCTCGTGCTCGCGCTGTACACGCACTTCGTGATCATTCTCGCGAACATCGCGAACCAGCTGCCGCTGCTCGCGCTGCGAACGCCCGCGTGGCTGGCGTGGCACAAACAGTGGTCGGGCTGGTACATGGGTGCGATCGAACCTGCCATCGTATTGCTCGCGCTGTCGCAGTTCTTCCTGGTCGACCTGCGCCGGCAGTGGTGGCGGCTCGTACTCGCCGGCATCGTGTTCATCGCCACGAAGAAGCTGCTCGTGTACGCCTATGCGTGGCTGCTCGTGAAATTCGCGCTGGCGCGCGCGGCCGGCTGATTCGGCGACGGCGCCTGGGTTCGCCCGGTACGCACCGTCAGCCGCACTGATGCGATACGGCCGGACCGAAGCCTCGGCCGGCGCAACCGAAACCCGAATGAAGGCTGCAGAAAAGCGGTTCATTTCGAGGGCGAAAGCTCAGAGTGGCGTCGTATGAACGAAACGCAACTCGGCGGAAAAGGTGATCACGCCGCTGCGCGGCGCCAGACACGGCAGCGGTTGTTGGCCGGCATCGCGTGGTCGGCGATCAGGGCGAGACCGTGCGAGGCCGCCAGCGCGTCGACCGCGGCCGCATCGCGGATGCCGCGATGCGGCGCAGCCGCACGCAACGCGCGGTCGAACGCTTCGTTGCTGTCGCTCGTGAAACGTCCGTCGATGTTGAACGGACCGTAGATCGCGAGTACGCCGCCGGCCTGGAGGCAACCGGCGATGCCGGCGAACAGTAGCTCGACCTCGGCCCAGCTCATGATGTGCAGCGTGTTCGCGCTGAACACCGCGTCGAACGATTGCTCCGGCCATGGCCTCTGCGCGACGTCGAGCGTCAGCGGTTCGGGGGTGTTCGGCAGTGCCGCCTCGTCGAGCCACGCACGGACGCCCGGCAGGTTTTCCTCGCGGTCCGAGGTCTGCCAGCGCAGGTGCGGCAGATGCGCCGCGAAATGCACCGCATGCTGGCCGGTGCCGCTGCCGATTTCGAGCACCTCGCGGCATTCGCGGAACGCCTCGCGCAGCACGCCGAGTATCGGCGCGCGATTGCGTTCGCAGGCCGCGGAATAGGGTTTGTCGTCGCTCACGGACAGCGCGCGGCGGATTTCTCCGCCGCACACCACTCGGCGATCTCAGTGGATATCGAAGCTCTGCAGCGACACCGGCACCTGGTTGTTGCCGCTCACGGACATCACGATGTGCATGTTGGCGAAGCCGATCGAGGCGAGGTTCGTGATTTCCGAAATGCCGCAGGACGCCGCGCGGATCAGGGACGGACCGGTCTGGCCGCCGGCGTTGGAGCCGATGAAGAAGCTGTTGCTGGTCGCCTGGCCGCTCGGCGTGAAGACTTCCACGACGAGGATGTCGGTAGCGACGATGAACACCGGCTGCGTCGCGATGTTCACGGTGAAGAGCGAGTTGGTCTGATCCGGCACCGTCGCGTTGTCACTGCTGACCGCGGTCAGGCTGGCGAGGGTCGGCGGATTCGTCGTACTGCGCCAGAGGTTCACCGTCAGCGGCTGGCCCGCGCCGGCCGCGTCGTTCGCGGTCTCGATGCCGATGGTCACCGAGTCGACGCGAAACTGCGGTTGGGTCAGATTCTTGAACGTCGACAGCGTGAAGGCGCGGTAGTAGCTGTTGTCGGTATGGAAGAAGTTCGGCGCACCGCCGTTGCACGAGACCGAATTGGCGGCGGTGATGGTCGAGCTGACCGACTGCGTGATGGTCTGCGCGACGAGAAGCGCCGCCGGCCACGGCTGCTGTACTTGCACGCCCGGCGCCTGGCCCGAGGTGCTGAGCTGCTGGGCGGAAGCGGTACCGGCAATACCGGTGAAAGCGAGCGCAAACGCAAGACCAAGAGCAGTACGGTTCATGGGCGTGTCCTTGAAGCGGCGGGAAAGCCACGACACGGTCTATCGCGACGTGAGTGACGGCGGCGCGAAGCGTGACGTAGCACACAGTTTCCCGAGCTTGCCCAAACCGATGCACACGCGCAAATGTCGCGCTTCACGGCGACGTCCGGGAAGCGGCCGCAGTCGCCGCTTAGCAGGCCGGCCAGCGTTGAAATTGCAGGAAAAACCGACGATTTCGTGCGGATCGCCGCGGCACGTCGCCGGCCGGCCGGAGCCCGATCCGCCGGTCGCGAACTCAGGCGATCCTGCGCTGCTCGGGCGCGCGCGCAGCCCGCTTGAGCACCGCGACCGGTTCGGCCCAGTGGCTGTCCGGGCGGCGCTTGGTGGTGGTCAGCACGAGGTCGGTCGGGTGGAACACGTTGAGGTTGTGCGTGATCGGCGTGGTCAGGATGTACTGCGCCTCGGTCGCGCGCAGGAAGCTGCCGACTTTTTCGATGTTGAACACGTCCAGATGTGCAAACGGCTCGTCGATGAAGACGAAGCCGCCCGGATGGGTTTCGTCGCGCAGCAGCGCGACCAGCAGCAGCAGCGACTTCATGACCTGCTGGCCGCCCGAGGCCTCGCCGTCGTCCAGCCCGATCCAGCCCTTGCGGTCGAAGTCGAAGCGCACGCTCAGACCTGCTTGCGCGAGCGCGACATCGTCGTTGGCGAGTTCGGGCGGGTCGACCTCGACATTGATGCCCGAGAGCTCGCCGAGCGCGCGCAGGTTCTTCGCGTACTGACGCACCGTCGCGCGCAGCACGTTGAGGTAGGCGCCGCGTGCCTCGTCGGTGATGCGGCGCGCGCGCTGCAGGTGGGCGTCGCGCCGGCTCAGGGTCGTTTCCAGCGCCTCGTGGTCGGCCGCGATCTTGTCGCGCAGCGCGACGCAGGACGCGTCGGTGACGAAGCCGCCGCGGTCGATGCGGTGCGCGATCTTCTCGAGCTCGCGCTGCACTTCGTGTTCGGTCTCGAATTCGCGCAGCGCCGCAGCGAGCGCATCGGCGCTGCGCCAGGCGGCCGGCATCAGATGGCGCTGGCGCCGGTAGTCGAGCACGCGCCGCACGTAGTCGTGCCGATCACGGTCGAGTTTGTGCGCCTTGTCCTCGCGCTCGCGCGCCAGCTGCTCGCGCTGGTTCGCACGCCGGTCCGCCGCGCGCTGCTCGTCGTTCTGCGCCTGGCGCACGGCATCGACCGCGTTGCGTGCGGTGCTGAGCGCGAGCGCGCTGTCCTGTGCGGCCTGCTGCAACGACGGCAGCGCTTCGGCGGCGGAAGCGAATTCGACCGCGCGCGCCGCGAGCTCCTGCGCCGCGTCGAGCTTGAGCAGACGCGCCTGGTTCGCGTCGAGGCGCTGTTCGAGTTCGGCGCGCTCGCGCCGGCGTGCGTCAGCGGCCGCATTCGACTGGCTGCGCTCGAGCTGGAGGTCGCGCAGCCGCGCGGCACGTGCGCTCGCGCCGAAATTGCGCTCATCGGTGCCGATGTGGCGGCCGCCGCGGTGCTCGCGCAGATAGCCCTTGGGCGTGATCCAGTCCTGACCTGCGGGCAACTGCATGCCCTTGGCCACGTCGGCCACGCGCCGCAGCCGGTCGAGCTGGCGCGGCAGCCAGGCCGGCGGATCGCCGGCGAAGCGCAGCACTTCGAGCAGCGAACCCGGTGTCGCCGGCGGCGCGCCGCTGCGATCGGCGACGACGAAGTGGCGGTAGTGCATCTGCTCGCCGATGCCGAACGCGGCCTTCGCGTCCGACGGCGAGGCGAGCAGCACGAGATGCCGGTACGGCTGCAGCACGGCTTCGACCGCGGCCTCCCAGGCCGGATCGGTCACCTCGACGCAATCGGCCAGCATGCGATGCGCGATGCCGGCGCCGTCGAGCGCGGCGCGGAATTCGCGCTCGAAACCGGGCGCGAAACGCTGGCCGCTCGCGAGCGCGGCGATCTGTGCGTCGAGTTCGCCGGCGCGCTCGACGGCCTGCTCGTCGGCGAGCTTGAGCTGTGCCTGCCGGCGGCGATCCGCCTCGACTGCACGCAGCAGCTGCGCGACGTCGCCCGCGCCCTGGCTCGCGGCGAGTTGTTCGAGCTGCACGCGGCGCCGGTCGATCTGCTCCGCGTCACGCGCGGCGTCGCGTGCGGCGAGGAACGCGCCTTCCGCGGCGATCGCCTGCGATTGCGCGTCACGCAGCGTGTCGGCGACGGTGTCGAGCCGCGCCGTCGCGACGCGCTGTTCGTCGGCGAGCGCCGCCTCGCGCCGATCGAGCTCGCGCAGCGCACGGCGCAGGCCGGTCAGTTGCGGCCGGCTGCCGGCCATGCTGGCGCGGCGCTCCGCGAGCGCGACCTTCGGCGCGATCTCGGCCTGCAGGCGCTGCCGGTCGCGCTGCAGTTCGCCGAATTCCTCGAACGAGCGCACGTCGGCCTTGGCCGCCTCGAGCCGCGTGTGCAGCGCGGCGAGGTCCTGCCCCAGCGATTTGAGTTCCTGCTCGGTCGCGAACTGCTCGGCGCGCGCGCGCTGGTAGTCCTCGAGCACGGGCTTTTCGCCGAACACGTCCCAGACCAGCTGCAGCAGTTCGCGCGGCGGATACTGGCAGAGCTTGTCGGTCGCGCCCTGCTCCAGCGTGAGCACGCGGCGGATCGCGCGCGTGAGGCCGGCGCCTTCGAGGCGCACGCGATAGTCGCGCAGGCCCAGCCATTCGCCGCCCTGCGCGTCGATCGCCTCGACCGTGACGTCGCCGCCGAGGATCTGATAGTCGCGCGACCAGTCGCCGCCTTTCTTGCGGATGCGGCAGGCCAGCGTGACT
>CAMLSI010000401.1 GCA_946482585.1 uncultured Lysobacteraceae bacterium | reverse complement strand
GTCTTCGCCGCAGACACGCCAACACAGCGTCGCGCCGTGCACGAGGAAGCGCTGTATCGCCTGGGTGCCGCCACCGCCCTCAGCGACGCGCTGATGACCACGAAAATCGAAGCGCACAGCGGCTGGAGTCACGTGCCGCTGCTGGAAGCCGTCGGCATCCTCACGCGCGATGCGCAGGGGTTGCTCGAGGCGATGGTGGGCGACACTGCGGAGGATTGACGCAGTGGGAGGGGCCGGGCCGCCGGCGGCACAGTGCGGCTGCCGGCGGTGCGGCGTGTGGGGCAGGGCGCGTGCCTGGCCTTGTGGGGGCGCGATCGTTGTCACCTCGCGTGCCGCTACCGGTTGCACGGTCCGCGTTATTGCTTCGTCCTGTCGGCCGATCCCGCGCGCCACCGCTCTGCCGCGCTGACCGGCCGCTTCGGCGGCCGCTCCCGGCGCCGGCGCCTGCCGGTGGATGCGTCGCGGGCGCCGCTCGGGTCGCCGATCGGGCCGGGTCGGCATCGCGGCCCGGGGCGGGGCCGTCGGGACTTTTTCCTCGGTGCGCCGCACAAAAAGTCCCATTGACCACTCTTTTTGTCCCGCTCGCCGCGCTTTTTTCGCGGCGCGCCGCGCGGAAAGTCTGGCGCGAAGGCCATTTCGCGCGGCGTCCGGGACTTTTTTCCTCGCGTGCCGCGCTTTTTGTCCGGGCGTCCAAACGTTTCCGGTGGACGTCGGCGCTTTTTGCGCGGCGCGCCGGGCTTTTTGTCCCAGCGTCCGCCGAAAATGTCCCGCGCGCGGGACATTTTCCTTCGCGGGTGGGACATTTTTCGCGGTGCGTGGGATTTGTTGCGCCGACGCGCCACGCGCCTGCGCGACACGTTCATCGGGGCGCTCGCCCTCACCGAGCATCCGTCGCGGCGCTTAACGTTTTACGGACGAACGGCGCGGCGGAAATCCCGATCATAGGCATCGGCGACGGCCGCCGGTAGAACGCTGCGAGAAGGTTCCCGGCGGCGGCACGAACCGGCCGCACGCCCTACGGCGCATGCCCGGTCGACCGTCCGGATGGCGCCGCTCGTGTTTCAACAAGGGGAAACTTCATGCAGGGAACCATTGTGCGATTGATCGGTGCGGCCGGCCTCGCCGTGATCGCGTCGCCGCTCCGCGCGGTCGATATCGACCTCGTTAGCCGTACAAGTATCGCGGCACCTCAGAACACGAACGGCCTGAGCGTCAATAGCTACGGCGTCAGCGATGACGGGCGGCATGCGTTGTTCGTCTCCGAGGCGAACAACCTCGTGGCGGACGACACCAATCAGGCCGCCGACGTGTTCCTCTACGACCACGTGTCCGGCAGTCTGGAACGTGTCAGCCTCGGCAACGGCGGCGCGCAAGCCGACGCCGATACGCGACGCCGCGCGGATCTTTCCGCCGATGCGCGCCATGTCGTGTTCGAATCGCGCGCGACCACGCTGGTCGCTGCCGATACCCATGGCACCTGGCAGATCTATCTGCGCGACCGGGTCGCACAGACCACGACGCTGGTCAGCCGCGGCCTCGACGGCAGCGGCAGCGAAACTGGCAGCCATGCACCGCAGATCAGCGCCGACGGCCGCTACGTCGTCTTCGTCAGCGGCGACGCGCTCGTCGCGCACGACCTCAACGCGTCCGACGACGTCTACCGCTACGACCATGCCAGCGGCGCACTCGAGGTCGTGTCCGTGTCGATGGCCGGGGAGGTCGGCAATCTCGGATCGGACGACCCGCGGATATCGGCCGACGGTCGGTACGTCGCCTTCCGCACGCAGGCGACGAACCTGTTCGCCGGCGACACGAACGGCGACGGCGACATCGTGCTGCGCGATACCGTCGGCAACGTCAACGTGAATGCCAGCATCGCGCCCGGCGGCGGGCAGTTCGGCGGCCTGCATGCGCTCGCGAGCGGAAACGCCGTCTCGGCCGACGGGCGCTATGTACTGTTCAACACCGACGCGGCGCTGGAGTCCGCCGATCCCAACGCGGCCGTCGACGGCTTCCGCTTCGATCGCGTGACGCAGCAATCGCTGTGGGTGACGCGTGGCGCCACCGGCGACGTACTGCACGCGGGCGCGGTCGCCGATGCGTTGTCCGCCGACGGCAACGTGATCCTGATGCGGTCGAGGGACACCGTTCTCGGCGGGGGCGCCTCGCACGGTTCGCCGCGCCACTACGTGCGCGAGCTGACGTCTGGCAACGTCGCTCTGCTGAAGCTGCGGCCTGACTGGTTCAATCCTTACGATTCGACCGAAGGTTGCGATCTCAGCGGCGACGGCGTCGTCGCCTACTGCAGCAGCAGCGACGATGCGCTGACCGACGGTGACCGCAATGGCATACAGGACGTGTTCCGCAGCGTGATCGGCGCCGACGGCGGCATGCGGATCAGCCGGCCGTCGCCCGATCCGGTCGCCGCAGCGACCGCGGACAGCGGGGCCGGCTATGGCGGCGGCGTGAGCGAAGACGGCCGGTTCGTCGTCTTCTCGTCGCTGGCCGACAACCTCGTCGTCGGCGACACCAACGGCGTCCTCGACATCTTCCTGCGCGACCGGCTCGCCGGCACGACGCAGCGCATCAGCCGTCGGATCTACGGCGGCGAAGCGCCGTGCGCGAGCGGTACGCCGAGCATCACGCCCGATGGGCGCTACATCGTGTTCATGGGCTGCTACCAGCTGTGGTCGCCGTTCTGGGGCTGGGGGCCGTCGCTGACCTATCGCTACGATCGCCTGGCCGATCAGCTCGAGGCCGTCAGCGGCAGCGGATATTCCTTCGACCCGAGCATTTCCGACGACGGAAACGTCATCGTCTACACCCGTTCCTCGGGCAGTCCTGGCATCGCGGTGGTCGCGCATCGCCTGTCCGACGGCCTGACCGTCGTCGCGAGCCAGCCGCCCGGCGGCGGCGCTGCGAACGGCTTGCCGGGAATCCCGCGGATCAGCGGCGACGGTCGCACGGTGTATTTTTCCACCGCGGCGAGCAACCTCGTCGCCGACGACACCAACGGGGTCGCGGACGTGTTCGCGTATTCCATCGACACGGCGACGCTCACGCGCGTGAGCCTCGGCCCGGCCGGGGAGGAACTCACGGAGGCCAGCTGGCTCCTCGGCGTTTCGCACGACGGCCGCCATGTCGTGTTCGAAAACACCGACCTGGTCTGCCCACCACCAGGCAGCCTGCTTCTGCGCGACACGATCAGCGGCCGCATCGATTGCGTCGGCCACGATGTCCCCGCCAACCTCGTCTACGCCTATCGGCATCAGCAGCCCGTCGGCATTTCCGGCGATGGCAATCGCGTCGCGTTTTCGGCGCCGCTGCCATCGCCCGATCCGGCAATGGCGCCGGTAGAAGCGGTCATGCTGTTCGATCGCACCACGAAGCGCGTGCATCGCGTCACGCCGGAAGGCATGAACCGCGACGCGCGCGTACAGCACTTGAGCGCCGACGGCGGCAGCGTGATGTTCTCGAGCACGGCCAGCAACCTCGTGGCCGACGACTTGAACCAGTACATCCGCGACGTATTCGTCGCGGAACGCCTGACCGACGCGCTGTTCGCCGACCACTTCGAAACCCATTGAGCGTTGCGTGTGCCGGAGCGCGGTCGCTCCGGCACATGCCGGTCCGCTGACAGCCGTCACTCAGCGATCGCGGCCAGCCCGGTTCGACCTCGGTGGCGAATGCTCGTAACAGTCGCCGGTGCGACCATCGACACCAGGGTTGGACCTCGTGTGCGCATGGGAAGCACCGGTGCCAGCGACGGCGCGGATACGACGTCGCCTCAGTTCGCGCTGGCGCTTCGCTCGGTCGCCCTCACGCCGGTGCGGTTCGCTGCGTTCGCTGTGGTCTGCTCACGAGAGGACGTGCACCTCCAAGAGTGCGCCCGTGCCGCGCCCCCATGAAGAAGCGACGGCCAGGGCCGTCGCTTCGTGTCGTTTCGCTTCGTTTCGCGATGGCGGCTCAGGCCGGCGTGCCGGTTTCGCCTTCCGCGCGCCGCGTGCGGCTGAAGCGTGTCGACAGTTCCTTGCGCAGGCTGTCCAGGCCCTGGTTGCGGCCGGCGACGCGCAGCACGGCGTAGCCTTCGAGCGCGACGTTCATCAGGTCGCTGCCCAGCGCGGTTTCGGTGTCCTGGCCGCGTTCGGCCAGGCGTTCCAGGCGATCGAGCACGGGGCGCAGGCGTTCCAGTGCGGCCAGGTCGACCCGCGCGCCGCCCACGTCGACGCTGGGCGGCACCACCTGCGGGTTTTGATCGAGCACGCTCAGGGTCTGCCGCACGAAGGCTTCGGACTTCGGCCCCATGCGCGTCACCGTGCGGCGTTCCTCGGCGCTCAGCGAAATCAATCCGCTCAGCGCGGTTTCCAGTTGGTCCAGCGCGGCCCGCGCCGCGGCCATCTGTTCGTCGGTCAAGACCAGGTTGACCAAGTTCTGACTCATGGCTTGCTTCCTTTCAGGTGAGTCGCCGATGCGGCGCGCGTCGAATACCGCATCGGCGGAGAAATCGGCCTTGCCTGCCTGCATGGCCGTTCGACGCGACATCATGAAACCGCCACAGGTTTTCAGAAGCTGCAACAGTGCGGAATGGGACTAAGGGACAATTCCATCATATGTTCGGCATGGCGTAGGTGCGGGATGTGGGCGCCATGGCGGACGGCACGGGTCAGGCGCCGTGTGGCGACATTGGGCGCGAATGGCGGGTGTCCCCATCGTTCCGTGCGCTGCACTGCATTGCGCGCGCTACCCCTTGTGTCACGCGCGACGGTGCTGCGCTGCTCCGGCAGCTATTCGAAACCGCCCGCGAAAATGGCGTCGACGAGCAGGCCGACATCGGCCAGCACGGCGATGTCGAGCGCGGAGATGTGGTAGCGGCGCTGGTAGTGGTACACGACGCCATTCATCAGCTCATCCACGAGCGTGGTGCCGGCGATACGCAA
>CAMLSI010000400.1 GCA_946482585.1 uncultured Lysobacteraceae bacterium | reverse complement strand
CTGCGCGCGTGCGACGGCGTCAGCGACGCGATCGTGCTGCTGCGCAACGACCGGCTCGTCGCGTACCTCGCCGGCGGCGTCGATGACGCGTCGCTGCCGGCGCTGCGGGAGCGGCTGCAGCAGCGACTGCCCGAATACATGCTGCCGTCGGCCTATGTGCCGCTCGCGCAGCTGCCGGTGACCGCGAACGGCAAGATCGACAAGCGCGCGCTGCCGGAACCGGCGTTCGACGCGCACGGCCACGTGGCGCCGCGCAGCGACACTGAACGCGGCCTCGTCGCGATCTGGCAGCGCCTGCTGCGGCGCGAACCGGTCGGCATCGACGACAACTTCTTCGACCTCGGCGGCCATTCGCTGCTCGCGATCCGTGCGACCAGCGAGATCGCCCGGCACCTGCGCCGGCAGGTCGGCGTGCGCGCGCTGTTCGAGCATGCCACCGTACGCCGTCTCGCCGCGCACCTGGAGACGCTGGACGCGGTCGACAGCGCGGTCATCCCGCTGGCGCCGCGCGACGTGCCGCTCGCGCTGTCGTCGGCCCAGCAGCGCCTGTGGTTCATCGAACAGATCGACGACCGGCGCGGCCACTACAACGTTTCGGCGGCGCTGCGCCTGCGCGGCGATCTCGATCGCGCGGCGCTGCAGCGTGCGATCGACGCGCTGCTCGCGCGGCACGACATCCTGCGCACCGTCTATCACGCCGACGCGGGCCAAGCGGTGCAGGTCATCCGCGCGCCCGCGCCGCTGGCCATCGCCGCGATCGATCTGGCGCACCTGGCCGCGATCCCGCGCGAGGCGGCCCTGCGCGAGGCTTTCGCGGCTGAATCGGCGCGCCCGTTCGACCTGCAGCGCGACACGATGCTGCGGCTCACGCACGTGTCGCTCGGCGCGTCGGAGCACGCGCTGCTGTTTACCGTGCATCACATCGCCTGCGACGGCTGGTCGGTCGACATCCTTGTGCGCGAATTCGCCGCGCTGTACGCGGCCGCACGGGAGCGGCGCGAGGATGCGCTCGCGCCGCTGCCGCTGCAGTACGCCGACTACGCGCAATGGGAAAGCGACCCGGCGCGCGACGTGGGCAGCGACGACCTCGCATTCTGGCGCGACACGCTGGCGGGTCTGCCGGTCGTGCACAACCTGCCGCTGGACAAGCCGCGGCCGGCCGAGCCCGGCTACGCCGCGATCGCGGTGAGCCGCCGCCTCGACGCAGCGTCCAGCGCGGCGCTGCAGGCCTGCGCGCAGGCGCGCGGCGCGAGCCTGTTCATGGCGCTGCAGGCGCTGCTCGCGAGCCTGCTCTCGCGCTACAGCAACGACAGCGACATCGCGATCGGCACGCCGGTCGCGAACCGCCGGCACGCGGATCTCGAAGGCCTGATCGGCCTGTTCGTCAACACCCTCGTGCTGCGCTGCGACGTCTCGGGCGAGCCCGGCTTCGACGAACTGCTCGCGCGCGTGCGGCGCGGCACGCTGGCCGCGCTCGCGCACCAGGCCATGCCGTTCGAGCGTCTCGTCGACGAACTCAAGCCGCCGCGCAGCCGCAGTCACGCGGCGCTGTTCCAGGTCATGCTGGTGCTGCACAACAACGAATCGACCGCATTGCAGCTGCCGGGACTGCAGGTCGAAAGCCTGGAAGCCGCGGCCGAGCGCGCCGAGTTCGACCTGCAGCTCACGGTGCAGCCCGACGGCGATGGCTTGCGCCTGGACTGGCTGTTCGCGCAGGACCTGTTCCTGCCCGGCACGGCGCAGCGCATGGCGCAGGCGTTCGAGCGGCTGCTCGCGGCGGCGCTCGCGGACCCGCGTACGCCGTTGCAGCGCCTGCCGCTGCACAGCGACGCCGACGCCGCGACGCTCGCGGCCTGGGCGGGCGAGGGCGCGTCGCTCGCGCCGGACCGGTGCCTGCACGAGTACTTCGAGGCGCAGGCTGCGCGCGACGGCGAACGCCTCGCCGCGGTCGCCGGCACGCAGAGCCTGAGTTATGCACAACTGGACAAGGCGGCGAACCGTCTCGCCGCGCGGCTGCATGCGCGCGGCGTGCGCCGCGGCGATCGCGTCGGCATCTGCCTGCAGCGCGGGCTCGACCTGCCGGTCGGCGTGCTCGCCGTACTCAAGGCCGGGGCGGCCTATGTGCCGTTCGATCCGGACTACCCGCCAGAACGCCTGCGCGCGGCGCTCGCCGATTCGGACGTGCGCCTGCTGCTCACGCAGGACGCGCTCGCGGCGCTGCTCGGCGACGGCGGCGCCGCGGTCCTGTGCATCGACGCGGATCCGGGCGACGCGTCCGCGGAATTGCCCGCGGCGCCGACCCGCGACGCGATGGGCCTGTGCGGCAGCGACCTGGCCTACCTGATCTACACCTCCGGTTCGACCGGAACGCCGAAGGGCGTGATGGTCAGCCATGCGGCGGCGGGCAACTACCTGGCCGCGGCGCAGCAGCATTACGACATCCGCGCGGGCGAACGGATCCTGCAATGCGCCGCGTTCGGCTTCGACGCGTTCGTCGAAGAATGCTTCATGGCCCTGAGCTTCGGCGCGTGCCTCGTGCTGCGCGACGCGGACGCGCTCGCCGGCGCCGCGGCGTTCTGGGAATTCGTCGCGCGGCATCGCATCGACGTGGTCAGCCTGCCCACGGCGCTATGGCATCTGCTCGTCGACGAACTCGACGCGACCGGCACGCGGACCGCCGCGCAGCTGCGCCTGTGCATACTCGGCGGCGAAGCGGTGCAGCCGGCCCGCGTCGCGCGCTGGACCGCGCAACTGGGCCGGCGCGTGCGCCTGCTCAACAGCTACGGTCCGACCGAAGCGACCGTGGTGGCGACCGTCGCCGATCTCACCGGCCAGGACGACACCACGATCGCCGCGATCGGCCGGCCGCTCGCGAACACGCGCTGCCATGTGCTCGACGCGTCCGGCCAGGCCACCGCGCCCGGCGTTCCCGGCGAGCTGTACATCGGCGGCAGCAGTCTCGCCGACGGCTACTGGAACCGGCCCGATCTGACCGCCGAACGCTTCGTGCAGATCGGTGCCGAGCGCTGCTACCGCAGCGGCGACCGCGTGCGCTGGGGCAGCGACGGCCAGCTGCAGTTCCTCGGCCGCATCGACGACCAGCTCAAGCTGCGCGGCTTCCGCATCGAACCGGGCGAAATCGAAGCCTGCCTGCGCCGCTGCGCCGGCGTGGCCGATGCGGTGGTGCTGCTGCGCGACGAGCGTCTCGTCGCCTACCTCGCTGCGGACGGCGATGCGCAGTGGCTCGATCAACTGCGCGCCGGCGTGCGCACGCAGCTGCCCGACTACATGCAGCCGGCGGCCTACGTCGTGCTCGCGCAACTGCCGCTGACGCGCAACGGCAAGGTCGACCGGCGCGCGCTGCCCGCGCCGCCGGCCGAAACGCGCACGCATGTCGCACCGCGCACGCCGACCGAGCGGAAGCTCGCGCAGATCTGGCAGACACTGCTGCGGCGCGAGCGCGTCGGCATCGACGACAATTTCTTCGAGCTCGGCGGCCACTCGCTGCTCGCGATCCGCGTCGTCAGCGAGATCGCCCGCGTGCTCGGCCGGCAGGCGTCCGTGCGCGCGCTGTTCGAGCACACCAGCGTGCGCGAACTCGCCGCGCATCTGGATACTGCCGCGAGCGTGGCGTTCCGGCCGATCGCCGCCGCCGACCGCAGCCGTCCGCTGCCGCTGTCCTACGCGCAGCAGCGCCTGTGGTTCGTCGAACAGCTCGAAGGCGGCAGCGCCCAGTTCAACATGCCCGCTGCGCTGCGCCTGCGCGGCGCGCTCGACCGCGACGCGCTGCAGCAGGCCCTCGACGGCGTGCTGCAGCGGCACGAGATCCTGCGCACGGTCTACCGGCTGCACGACGGCGAGGCCGCGCAGCACGTGATGGACGAGGCGCACACCGTGGTCGAACCGATCGACCTGCGCGCGCTCGCCGGCGAGGAGCGCGAGCACTACCTGCGCGCACGCGCGATCGAACAGGTCGAACGCCGTTTCGATCTCGCCAACGGGCCGCTGCTGCGCTGCGCCCTCGTCGAACTCGGTGACGACGACCATGTGCTGTTGCTGACCGTGCACCACATCGCCGTCGACGGCTGGTCGCTCGCGCTGCTCGTGCGCGAATTCGTCGCGCTCTACGCCGCCGCGCGCGATGGCCGCGATGCCGCGTTGCCGGCGCTGCCGCTGCAGTACGCCGACTACGCGAGCTGGCAGCGCGAGACGCTCGGCGGCGCGGCGCTGGCGACGTCGCTGGACTATTGGCGCGAACGCCTCGCCGGCGCGCCCGCGGTGCACAGCCTGCCGCTGGACCGGCCGCGCCCCGCGCAGCAGGATTTCGCCTCGGCGACGCTGCACTGGCAGCTCGACGCGGCGCTGCTCGAGGCCGCCCGGCGCATGGCGCAGCAGCACGGCGCGAGCCTGTTCATGCTGTTGCAGGCGGTATTCGCCGCGACCCTGTCGCGCTGGAGCGGCGAGGCCGACATCGTCATCGGCACGCCGGTATCGGGCCGCACGCACAAGGACACCGAGGGGCTGATCGGCTTTTTCGTCAACACGCTCGCGCTGCGCACCGACCTGTCCGGCGATCCGGATTTCGCGACGCTGCTGCGGCAGGTACGCAACGACACGCTGGCCGCGTTCGGGCATCAGGACGTGCCGTTCGAACTCGTCATCGAGGAACTCAAGCCCGAACGCAGCCTCGCCTACAGCCCGGTATGCCAGATCAAGTTCGTGCTGCAGAACCAGGACGCCGAGACGCTCGCGCTGCCGGGTCTGGACATCACGCCGCTCGACGAAGTCAGCGAACGCATCCGCTTCGACCTCGACCTGACCGGCGAGGAGATCGCCGGCAAGCTCATGTTGAGCCTGAGCTACAAGACCGCGCTGTTCGAGCGCGCGAGCATGGCGCGCCTCGCCGCCGCGTTCGTACGGATCCTGGCCGGCGCGCTGGC
>CAMLSI010000399.1 GCA_946482585.1 uncultured Lysobacteraceae bacterium | reverse complement strand
CGTCAAAGTTCGCATCCCGGCCGAGGAACGCGAGGAATTCGCCGCCCAGGCCGCCCGGCTGGCCGAGGCGACCGGCGCCGAAACCGTCCAGACCATCGGCCGCACCGCGGTGTACTTCCGCCGCAACGCGGAAAAGCCGGTGATCGCGCTGCCCCGCTGAGTCCGCCGTGCAGCTGTCGCTGAACCGTCCGGGCGAATACCTGTTCGTGCGCAAGGTCGGCGCGACCGCGGTCACGGTCGTCGATCGCGACCTCGACCGCAGCTTCATCCTGGCGCCCGATCGCGCGGTCGAGAACTGGGACGTGCGCGACGTCGCCGCCCTGGACGAGGCCGCCATCGCCCCCATCCTCGCGCTGAATCCGGCCGTCGTGATCCTCGGCAGCGGTCCGCGTATCGTGTTTCCCGCGCAGGCCGTGCTCGCCGCATTTCTGCAGCGCGGCGTCGGCATCGAAGTCATGGACAACGGCGCTGCCGCGCGCACCTTCAATGTGCTCGCCGGCGAAGGCCGCCGCGTCGTCGCGGCGTTCGTGCTGCCCTGAGCGACCGGAGCACGTGTCGGCCGTACGGCTTCCGTGCGCAGTTGCCCGCTTCTCCCCGCCAAACGCTCGAACCGCGAACCTCGGCGCCCGCCGGCCCGGGCGACGCTGAAATTCCGAAGCCGGGTTCCGACGCGTTCCGGAGGCGGATCAGCTGCCGGATTCGCCGCTGCGCCCCACGCCCTCGGCCTCGCCGAGACGGCGCAGCCGCGACAGCGCTTCGACCTGGATCTGGCGCACGCGCTCGCGCGTGAGTCCGAGTTCGTCGGCGATCTCCGCGAGCGTCTGCGCCGCATGACCCGCGAGGCCGTAACGTCGCTCGACGACGAGGCGCTGCCGCGGCGTCAGTTTCGCGAGCCAACCCGGCAACCGCACGTCGGCGAGCTCGACCAGTTCGCGGCTGCTGTTGCCGGTGCCCGCGCTGTCGGCGGCGAGCTGTTCGACGAGCGCGCGATGATCGGCGTCGGACATCGGCGCGTCGAGCGAGCGGATTTCTTCCGTGGCGCAGAACAGCGCCGCGACGTCGGCGACCGACTTGTTGAGCGCGGTCGCGAGTTCGTCCTGGGTCGGCTGGCGGTCGAGCGCGAGCAGCAATTCGCGCCGCGCGCGCAGCGCCTGCGCGAGTTCGCGCAGCACGTGCACGGGAACGCGCACCGTACGCCCCTGCTGCATCAGCGCGCGCTGCACCGACTCGCGGATCCACCAGGTCGCATACGTCGAGAAACGCAGGCCGCGCGCGGGATCGAACTTCTCGACCGCCCGGATCAGGCCGAGATTCCCTTCGGCGATCAGATCCAGCAGCGGCACGCCGCGGCCGACATAACTGCGCGCGACCGCCACGACCAGACGCAGATTCGCTTCGATCATCTGCCGGCGGGCTTCGGTGTCGCCCGCGACGACGCGCTCGGCGAGCGCGCGCTCGCGCGCCGCATCGAGCAGCGGGATGAGTCCGATCTCGTTGAAGTACGCGCCGGTCGAACTGCGCGCCTCGTCGTCCTGCGGCGGCTCGACGGCGTCGAGCAGCGCCAGCATGTCGTCGGCGTCCAGCGAGGGATCTTCGCGCGCGGTGGAACTCATTGCGCCAGCATACTCCGAGCCGCGGCGCTTGGCCGCGCAGTATCAGGTCGGACGGGCAGGCCGGAACGCGCGTCCGGCCGCCGGACGGACCGCACGGCGAACACCCTGGCCGCGCGCGTCAGCGCGCCGGCAGGTACTCGAGCGGATTCACCGGCTTGCCGTTGCGACGTATTTCAAAATGCAACATTTCCCGATTGGAACCACCCATCTCGGCGATGACCTGGCCGCCTTTGACCGTATCGCCTTCCTTCACGAGGCGCTTGCGGTTGTGGCCGTAGGCCGAGAGGAACGACGTCGAATGCTTGACGATGACGAGCTCGCCATAACCGAGCAGGCCGTTGCCGCTGTAGACCACGGTGCCGTCGGCAGCCGCGGCCACGTTGGCGCCGGCGGTACCGGCGATGTCCACACCCTGGCGCGTCTGGTCGCCGGCGACGAATGTGCCGACGACCTTGCCGCTCGCGGGCCAGCGCCAGCTGACACCGCCGCTGTTGAGCACGGGCGTGGTCGGCCCGGGCGCGGCGACGGCAGTCGTGTTCGCGCCGGGCGCGAGCGCACCGCTCTTGGGGGGCACCGCCACCGGATCGGGTGGCGGGACCGCAGCGGCCGTGGCCGGCGGCGGCGGCGCGGGCACCGGAGCGATGGTCGGCGCGGTTGCCGGCGTCGGAGCGGCCGCTGCGGCGACGGAGTTCGGCGGCGGCTTGCCCGGCTGCGGCGGCGGTGTCGTGCCGATGCGTTCGTTGCTCGGCGGGGGGGCGCTGCGAACCGCACGTGGGTCGACGCGCACGTTCGGCGGCAATGTTGTCGCGGCTGTCTTGCGCGGCACCTCATCCGGCAGCGCCGTCACCGTGGCCGCGCCGCCGGCGGCAGGCACGGCCGTCACGGCGACACCCGGACGGCTCGGCGGATCGGCGAGCTGGAGTTCCTGCCCTGCATAAATGCGGAACGGCGCGTCAATGCGATTGATGCGCGCGAGCTCGCGGTAATCCATACCGTTCTTGAACGCGATCGAATACAGCGTGTCGCCGGTCGCGACCTTGTGCGTGGCCACGGTCGCCGCCGCAGGCCTGTCGTGCTCCGGCGCGGCAGCCGGCCGCGGCCGGGCTCCGTCGTCGAGCGCGATGTCTTCGACCGGCGCCGGCGGCGTGCTCGCACACGCGCTCAGCAACAGCGCCAGCAACAGGCCGGCGGCGGCCCTGGGATTCGTGGCCCTCGTGCGCTTTGAATGCATTGCCTGCCCTTCGTCAGTGCCGCAGCTTGAGCCAGACGACGACGCCCACGAGCAGCGCGACGACGAACCAGCCCAGCCATTCCACATACTTGTGCAACAGGGCTTCAGCCTTCGGACCGCCCAGACGGATCGCCCCGGTCACTGCGTACACGCGCTTGCCGCGTCCGACGATCATGCCCGGAATGAACGCGATCATCGGTACGCCGACGATGCCCGAAGCCCAGGTGAAGATTTTTAGCGGCACCGGAATGAACCCGGCGAGTACGAGCATGACGAAAGCGGCCCAGGCGCTGCCGGCGACCTCGGTGCGCAAGGTCTGCACCATGGCATCGATCTTCGGCAGCCAGCCGAGCATCTCGAACAGCGGGCGCAGCGCCTCGAACGCGAAATGTCCGAGCGCATAGCCGACGACGGCGCCGATCAGCGAAAAGACCAGGCTCACCGTCGCATAGCGGAACCAATGGCTCGGCCGCGCGAGCGTCATCGGCGCGAGCATGACTTCGGGCATGACCGGAAAGATGATCGCCTCGACGAAACTGAGTCCGGCGAGCAGCCGTTCGGCCTGCGGATGCGCGGCCCAGACCAGCGCCTTTTCGTACAGCGGTTTGAACAGTCTCATCGGATAGTCCGTCCCTGGAGCACGCCGGTTGCGCGACGCGTCGTCAAAGCACGCCGCCCAGCAGCGGCACGAAGCTGACCTTGCACAGCACCTCGCGGACGCGATGCTCGCCGTCGCGGCGCACGCGGATGAGTTCCTGGCGCCCGGCCGGGCCGACCGGCGCGACGAGCACGCCGTCCGGCGCCAATTGATCGAGCAGGGCCGCCTCGAGCTCCACGCCGGCCGCGGTCAGCACGATCGCGTCGAACGGCGCCTCCTCGGGCCAGCCGAGGCGGCCGTCGTCGTGTTTGGAGCGCAGGTTTGCGATGCCGAGCTTGCGGAAGCGCCGGCGCGCGTTGCGCAGCAGCTCTTCGATGCGCTCGACCGTGTAGACCTGATCGACGAGCCCGGCGAGCACGGCGGCTTGGTAGCCCGAGCCCGTGCCGACCTCGAGCACGCGCTGCGGCCGGCCGAATTCGAGCAGCGCCTCGCTCATGCGCGCGACGACCCAGGGCTGCGAGATGGTCTGGCCCTGGCCGATCGGCAGCGCCGTGTCTTCGTAGGCGCGCGTCGCGAGCGCTTCCTCGACGAACAGATGGCGCGGCAATTCACGCATCACGTCGAGCACGCGCCGGTCGCGGATGCCGTCGGCCTGCAGGCGTTCTATGAGACGATCGCGCGCGCGCTGCGAGGTCATGCCGAGACCGCGCGCTTCCGGCGTCAGCCGCGAATACGCACTCATGCGCCGGCGGAATCCGGGCGCGGCAGGCTGGTGACCCAGCCGGCGACTTTTTCGAGCGCCTGATAGCGCGTGAGGTCGACCTGGATCGGCGTGATCGAGATCGAGCCTTCGCGCACGGCGTGGAAATCGGTGCCGGGACCGTCGTCTTCGGCTTCGCCGGCCGGGCCGATCCAGTAGATCGGACGGCCGCGAGGGTCGCGTTCGCGTATGCACGGGGCGGAACGGTGACGTCGGCCGAGGCGTGTCACGGCGAAGCCGCGGATCTCGTTCCAGGGCCGGTCCGGCACGTTCACGTTGAGAATGGTGTCGGCCGGCAGCGGATCGACGAGCAGCCGCTGCATCAGCACCAGCGCGGCCTGCGCCGCGGTTTCGTAATGCTCGGCCTGATGGTTGTGACAGACCAGCGACACCGCGATGGCTGGAAGTCCGAGGAAGCGGCCTTCCATCGCGGCCGAGACCGTGCCCGAATAGATCACGTCGTCGCCGAGGTTGGGCGCGTTGTTGATGCCGGAAACGACGATGTCGGGCTGGAAGTCGAGCAGTCCCGCGAGCGCGAGGTGCACGCAGTCGGTCGGCGTGCCGGCGACGCGATAGCGGCCGTCGTCCATGCGAGTGACGCGGATCGGCTGGTCGAGCGTCAGCGAATTGCTCGCGCCGGAACGATCGCGATCGGGAGCGACGACGGTGACGCTGCCGACGACGGACAGCCGTTCGGCCAGTACGCGTATGCCCGGCGCGTCGACGCCGTCATCGTTGGAAACCA
>CAMLSI010000398.1 GCA_946482585.1 uncultured Lysobacteraceae bacterium | reverse complement strand
TCGACAAGGTCGTCGACATCGACCAGTCGCCGATCGGCCGCACGCCGCGCTCGAATCCCGCCACGTACACGGGCCTGTTCACGCCGTTGCGCGAACTGTTCGCGCAGGTGCCGGAATCGCGCGCACGCGGCTACGGTGCCGGCCGTTTCAGCTTCAACGTGAAAGGCGGCCGCTGCGAAGCCTGCGAAGGCGACGGCATGATCAAGGTCGAGATGCACTTCCTGCCCGACGTCTACGTGCCCTGCGACCTCTGCCACGGCAAGCGTTACAACCGCGAGACGCTGGACATCACCTACAAGGGCTACAACATCTCCGACGTGCTCGAGATGACGGTGGAGGACGCGCACAAGCTGTTCGAGCCGGTGCCCGCGCTCGCGCGCAAACTCGAAACGCTGATGCACGTGGGCCTGAGCTACATCAAGCTCGGCCAGAGCGCGACCACGCTGTCGGGCGGCGAAGCCCAGCGCGTGAAGCTGTCGCGCGAACTGTCCAAGCGCGACACCGGCCGCACGCTCTACATCCTCGACGAACCGACGACAGGTCTGCACTTCCACGACATCGAGCAGTTGCTGCAAGTGCTGCAGCGTCTCGCCGACGACGGCAATACGGTGGTCGTGATCGAACACAATCTCGACGTCATCAAGACTGCCGACTGGCTCGTGGATCTCGGCCCCGAAGGCGGCCACCGCGGCGGCGAGATTCTCGTCACCGGCACGCCGGAACAGGTCGCCGCGAACAAGCGGTCGCATACCGGCCGCTTTCTCGCACGCCTGCTGAGCAGCGGCAACGGCAAGAAGAAGGAGGCGGCCTGATGACGGCCGACCTGGGCGCCGGAGCCGCAGAGGCCGCCATCATTCCGCCGCCGCCGTGCCTCGCGCGCGTTCCGATACGCGTGCGCTGGCGCGATCTCGATGCATTCGACCACGTTAACAACGCGAGCTTCCTCACGTTCCTCGAGGAAGCTCGCCTGATCTGGCTGGCCGGCATCGACGGCGAATGGATGGGCGACGCCTTCAAGCCCGTGCTCGCGGCAACGAACCTCAATTACCGGCGCCAGTTGAACTGGCCTAACGAGGTCGTCGTCGAGCTCTATCTGCAGCGCCTCGGCACCAGCTCGCTGACCGTCGCGCATCGCATCGTCGCGGCCGACGACGATGCCCAGCTCTACTGCGACGGCAACGTCGTCATGGTCTGGATCAATCCCGCCACCGGCGGCGCGACGCCGGTACCGCCGGACGTCCGTCGCGCCTGCGCCTGAGCCGCCACGGCGCAACGCACGGAATTCTCGGGCAGAATCGCGGCGGGATCCGTCGCGAGGTCGCCATGCTGTTCTTCCCGTACAAGCTCGACGCAGACCTCTATCGCGTTCCGTTCCTGACGGCGCTGGTCTGCATCGCCTGCATCATCGTGTTCCTGCAGCAGTTGTCCGCCGATTCGGGCTATACCGCGCGCGTGCGCGACCACTGTGCACGATTCGACGACGCGAACCTGCAGGCGCTGCTGATGCGGACGAGCGCCGACGGCATGCAGACCGGATGTACGGCAAACCTGCTCGTCCTGCGCAATGCGAGCGACCGGAGCGAACGCATCGCGGCGATGGCCGCCCAGGCCGGCGACCTCGTGTTCTACGCCGATCCGGCGAAGGATCTCGAATACAAGACGGCCAAACTGACCCGCGCCATGGACGACTTCGACAATGTCGTGCCGCCGCCGCTGACCGGCGACCTGGCCTACGATCCGTCGCGCATCGATCCGGTACGCATGCTGACCTCCGCCTTCGCGCATGCGAGCTGGGGCCATCTGATCGGCAACCTGATCTTCTTCTTCATCTTCGCGTCGTTCGTGGAGAGCGCGATCGGCTACGTCTATTACGCGATCGGCTTCCTGCTGATCGCGCTCGCCGCGGGATTCGCCTACCGCTACAGCGTCGGCGCCAGCGTCGATGCGCTGCCGAGCGTGGGTCTGTCGGGCGTCGTCATGGGCATGCTCGCGCTGATCACGGTACTGATGCCGCGCGCGAACGTGCGCTGCTTCTTCTGGTTCCTGCTGTTCGTGCGCCGGTTCAGCGTGCCGTTGCTCTTGCTCGCCGCGTGGTACGTGGGCTGGGACATCTACAGCCACTACGCGAGCGGCGGTCGCTCGAACACGAACTATGTCGCGCATATCGGCGGCGCCGCGGCGGGCCTCTGCCTCGGCCTGCTGTTCCGCGCCGTGCATCGCGACCGCATGCGCGCGCTCGCGGACGAGATGCCGCACTAGCCGATTGCGGCAACACAGGCGCGGATTCGCGTCGGCGGCAATCGCTAGACTGCCGCGTCGCGCAGATCCTCGGGCAGCAGCGAATACACCGATGCCGTCGCCGCGGCGCCATCCTGCTGCAGGCGGGCGCGCGCATCGCACTCCCAGCGCGCGCCGATGGCTTCTGCGACGCGGCGACTCGCGCGGTTGTCGGGCAGGATCAGGATTTCGATGCGGCACAGGCCGAGTTCGCGAAAACCGAACGCGGCGACGGCTCGCGCAGCGCGGCGAGCGATACCGTGTCCGGCCTGCGGGGTCGCGATCCAATAGCCGAGAGCGGCGCAGCGATTCGCCGGCTCGAGCCGGTTGATGCCGCAGCCGCCGATCGCCGCGCCGTCCGCGGCGAATACGCCGAACGGAAATCCGTTGCGCTCGCGCCAGCTGCGCTCGCAGAAATCGATCCAGTCCCGCGCATCGTCCGCGGAATAGTCCGGTTTCGCCCACGGCAGCCAGCGGCCGAGCGCATCGCGCGATGCCGCAACGGCGCCGAACAGACTCGCGGCGTCGTCCTGGCGCCAGGGACGCACGCTCGCGCCGCCGAGATCGAAGTGCGGCGGCGCCGCGACCTCAATGGTGGGCATGCGGATCGGCGCCGGCCGCGTCGCGTACGACGAAGTCCGCAGCTACCGTTGAAATGCTGTCGCCGATTTCAAATACGACGGTCGCCGTCGCGCCAGGCTCGAGTTCGCGCACCGGCCGCATCAGCATCAAATGCTTGCCGCCGGGCTCGAGCACGACGCGCTCGCCCGGCGCGATCGCGATCTCGGCGAGCTCGCGCATGCGCGCGACGCCGTCGTCGATCTGCGTCGCATGCATCGTGACGTCGCCGAACGCGTCGCTGCGCGCCTTGTGGACGACCAGCGGCGCATCGCCGCCGTTGCGCAAGATCGCATACCCGGCTCGCATGCCTGCGCCGGGCGGCGCCGCGAGAATCCATGCATCTTCGATCACGAGCCGCCCCTCGGCATGCGCGGCAGCGCCGAACACTGCGACCGCAATCGCTATCAATCGTGGCAGACGCCGCACCATGGCTTTACTCCGGTCGATACGCAGGTTTGGCTATGATAGTCGGCGCCGTTTCCGTTTCCCGCATGCCTCGCTGCGACCCAGCGTCGCAGGTACCTGGGCCCGCCGCGCTCTTCCGGAGATATCCATGCTCGATCTGATCCGTCACGACGACATCCTCGAACTGCGCCTCGCGCGCCCGCCCGTGAACGCGCTCGACGCCGGCCTCATTCGCGCGCTGCGCGACGCGATCGAAGCCGCGCCGCGCGACGGCGCGCGCGGCCTCATCCTGTCGGGACGCAGCGGCATGTTCTCGGGCGGACTCGACGTTCCTTCGCTGCTGCAGCTCGATCGCGACGGCATGGCGCAGGTCTGGCGCGACCTGTTCGCGACCTGCGCCGCGCTCGCCCGCTCGCCGATCCCGAGCGTCGCCGCGATCACGGGCCACAGCCCGGCCGGCGGCGCCGTGCTGTCGATCTTCTGCGACTACCGCATCATGGCGCGCGGCGCCTACCGCATCGGCCTCAACGAAGTGCAGGTCGGCCTCGTCGTGCCGGAGCCGATCCAGCGCGGCCTGCGCCGGCTCGTCGGCAACTTCCGTGCGGAGCGGCTCATGGTCGCCGGCGCGATGCTCGAATCGGAACAGGCCCTCGCAGCCGGTTTCGTCGACGAACTCGTCGATGTCGATCACGTCGTCGCCCGTGCGCAGCTCTGGCTCGGCGAATTGCTCGCGCTGCCGCCGCGCGCGATGAGCGAAACGCGACGTCTCGCGCGCGCCGATCTCGCCGACGGCTTCGCTGACATCGCTTCGCTCGACGTGACCGAATTCGTCGACGGCTGGTTCGGCGAGGAATCGCAGCGCGTGCTGCAGGCACTCGTCGCGAAGCTCAAGGCGAAAGGCTGATCCGCCGACGGCGGATGCCGCGGGCATTACGCGCCGCGCGCGACCGGCCGCGACGGGTCGCTGATCCAGCCGCTCCATGACGGAGCGAAGATGCGCGAACCGGCGAGCCCCGCATGCTCCATCGCGAGCAGGTTGTGGCAGGCAGTCACGCCCGATCCGCACGAGTGGATCACCTGCTCGGGTTCGAAGCCCTCGATGACGGTTTCGAACTCTTCGCGCAATTCGTCGGCATGCTTGAACGCGCCGTTCGCGCCGAGATTGTCGGCGAACGGGCGATTGCGCGCGCCCGGAATGTGGCCCGCGACCGGATCGATCGGTTCGACGTCGCCGCGATAGCGCGCAGCGCCGCGCGCATCGAGCAGCAGCACGCTGCCGTCGCGCAGACCGGCGACGAGCTCGTCAGTGTAGACGATCTGATCCTTCGCATAAGCGAGATCGATCATGCCGCCCGCCTGCACCGGCACTTCGTTCGTGAGCGGCAGACCTGCCGCAGCCCATCCCGCGTAGCCGCCGTCGAGCACGGCCGCACGGCGATGACCGACGAGCCGCAGCATCCACCACAGACGCGCCGCGGTCGAACCGCTCGCGTCGTCGTAGGCGACGACCTGCAGATCCGGTCGCCATCCCCAGCGCCGCAGCGCCGCGGCAAACGCATCGATGTCCGGCAGCGGATGCCGGCCGAGGCCGGTCTTGGACAGGTCCGACAGGTCGCGATCCAGGTGGGCGTAGACGGCACCGGGCAGGTGC
>CAMLSI010000397.1 GCA_946482585.1 uncultured Lysobacteraceae bacterium | reverse complement strand
ATCAAGGACGGCCGCATCACCGCGACGCAGCGCCTCGACGCCGCGCTGCCGACCATCCGGCACGCGCGCGACGCCGGTGCCGCGGTGCTCGTGACCTCGCACCTGGGCCGCCCGAAGGAAGGCGAATTTTCCGAAGCCGACTCGCTCGCGCCGGTCGCGGCCTGGCTGAGCCAGGCGCTGGGCGCCGAAGTGCGCCTCGTGCGCGATTATCTGGAAGGGGTTTCGGTGGCACCGGGCGAGGTCGTGCTGCTCGAGAACTGCCGCATGAACGTCGGCGAAGGCAAGGATTCGGCCGAACTCAGCGCGAAATACGCCGCGCTCTGCGACATCTACGTGATGGACGCGTTCGGCACCGCGCACCGCGCGCAGGCCTCGACGCACGGCGCGATCCGCGCGGCCAAGGTCGCCTGCGGCGGCCCGCTGCTCATGGCCGAGCTCGATGCGCTGGCCAAGGCGCTCGAAAACCCGCAACGCCCGCTTCTGGCCATCGTCGCGGGATCGAAAGTCTCGACCAAACTCGAACTGCTGCAGACGCTGACGGGCAAGGTCGATCAGCTCATCGTCGGCGGCGGCATCGCCAATACGTTCATCGCCGCGAGCGGCTACGGCGTCGGCAAATCGCTGGTCGAGAACGACCTGATCGATACCGCGAAACGCATCATGGCCGAGGCCAAGGCGCGCGGCGCCGACGTGCCGATTCCGACCGACGTGGTCGTCGCCACGGCATTCGCCGCCGACGCGCCGGCGACGATCAAGACCGTCGATGCGGTCGCCCCCGACGACATGATCCTCGACATCGGCCCGCAGACCGCCGCGAGCTATGCCGCGCTGATCGCCAAGGCCGGCAGCGTGGTCTGGAACGGCCCGGTCGGCGTGTTCGAGTTCGACGCGTTCGGCAAGGGCACCGAAACGCTGGCCAAGGCCATCGCCGCCTCCCCGGCGTTCTCGATCGCGGGCGGCGGCGACACGCTGGCCGCGGTCGAGAAATACGGTGTGGACGCACAGATCAGCTACATCTCCACGGGCGGCGGCGCGTTCCTCGAATTCCTCGAGGGCAAGGAACTGCCGGCCGTCGCCGCCCTGAAAGCGCGCGGCTGATCCCAAAAAGTCTCACCGTTCGTCGGCCGGCCCGTTCGATGAACGGGTCCGCACCCGAATTCACGCACGGTTTAACAGTCGCCGGCCGTCCGGGCCGGTAGGTTGCGGCCATCTTCGCACCTGCCGGTTCCGCTCCATGTCGTCGTACTTTCGTTTGCTGTCCCTCTGCCCGCTGCTGTTCTGCGCGAGCGCCGTCGCCGCACCGATCGAGGGCCGCCTCGAGCTGACCTGGGGCGACTCCGACCCGGTCGCCGGCCTCGGCAGCCAGTTCCGCGTGACGCTGGTCGACGATGCCGGACTGCGCTACGCGCTCGATCCGGAACAGGCGCGTGTCGGCGCCGGCGACGTCTATGCCCTGGCCGGCAAGCGCGTCGCGGTCGAACTCGGCAGCCCGGCGACGCTGCAAGGCCTGGCCGTACAGGCCATCGTCTCGGCCGATGCGGAACGCAGCGGCGTTCAGCCCGCGGTCGCCGGCACCACCGTCTGGGCCACCCTGCTCTGCAAGTTCAGCGACATCGCAACCGAGCAGAAGCCGCTGAGCTTCTTCGCGGGCCAGTACGGCAATGCGCCAGGCCAGCTCGACCACTACTGGCGCGAGGTCTCCTACAACAAGATCAACCTCGTCGGCAGCGCCGCCTACGGCTGGTTCACCCTGCCGCAGCCGCGTTCGTTCTACATACCCGCCGGCGGTTCGGCGAACCTCAACAAGCTGTTCGACGACTGCACCGCGGCCGCGAACGCGTCGGTCAATTTCGCCGCGAACGGCGGGCTGCAGGGCGTCAACATGATGTTCAACGGCGATCTCGACGGCTTCGCCTGGGGCGGCGGCCGCTGTGCGACGCTGGACGGCATCAACAAGTGCTGGAGCTCGACCTGGAATCCGCCGTGGTCGTTCAACAACTCCGCGCCGCTGAGCCACGAAATGGGCCATGCCTACGGCCTGCCGCATGCGAACAACTCCGATGGCGACAGCGATCCCTACGACAACCCGTGGGACGTCATGAGCGACGCCTGGAGCAATGCCGCGACCGACACGACCTACGGCAAGATCGCCAAGCACATCAGCGTCTGGTCGCGCGACAAGCTCGCGTTCATCGATGCGGCGCGCAAGCGCACGATCGACACCGACGGCGTCTACGCGAACCTCATGCTCGATCGCGCGAGCCTGATCGGCTCGGCCAACCTGCAGATGATCGTCGTGCGCGCCGCGGGCGCCCCGGCCACGCAGTACTACACCATCGAGGCGCGCAAGCGCGGCGGCAAGTACGAAGCGAGCCTCGCCGGCGACGCAGTCATCATCCACTCGGTCAACACGACGCGCAGCGAACCCGCCTGGAGCGTCGACGCGACCACGCCGCCGGCCAACGTCGCCAACAACGAAGGCTCGATGTTCAAAGTCGGCGAGTCCTGGACCGCACCGGGCAACGCCTTCAGTGTCAGCGTCGATGCCGCGACGACCGAGGGCTTCCGCATCACCGTCACGCGCGGCGCCGGCGGCAATGACGTGATCTTCCGCGGCACCTTCCAGCCCTGACCGCCGCAGCCACCGCAGCGTCCGCCGCGGCTGAGACCATGGTCGCGGCAGGGCCGCACCGGGGTTGTCGGATCGCCGCAGCGCCGCCACCATGCAGAGTTCCCCATAGCCGGATCTCCGCATGCAGCTCGTCCTGTTCGACCTCGATGGCACCCTGATCCATTCCGAAGCCGGCATCGTCGGCTCGCTGCGGCATGCCTTCGACCGTCTCGGCCACGATGCGCCGCCGCTGGAGGAACTGCGCCGCTGGATAGGCCCGCCGCTGCGGCAGAGTTTTCCGAAAGTCGTCGGCAACGATCCGGTACGCATCGAGCAGGCCGTTGCGCACTATCGCGAGCGATTCGACGCGATCGGCTGGAGCGAGCACGAGGTCTACGCCGGCATCGCCGAACTCGTCGACGCGCTGGCGGCCCAGGGACACACGCTCGCGATCGTCACGACCAAGATGCAGGCACAGGCACGGCGCATCGTCGCGCATCTGTCGTTCGGCCGGCATTTCCGCGCGGTCTACGGCCCGACCGGCGACGGCCAGCATTCGGAAAAAGCGCAGATGATCGCGCAGGCACTGGCCGATTTCGGCGCGATGCCGGCGCAGACCGTCATGATCGGCGACCGCCATTTCGACATCGAAGGCGCGCGCAGCAACGGCGTGCGCGGCATCGGCGTGGCCTGGGGCTTCGGCAGCCGCGAAGAGCTCGAACAGGCCGGCGCCGACGCGATCGCAGCGACGCCGCAGGAACTCGCGACCTTGCTGCAGCCGGCGCGCTACGCCGCCGCCTGAGCATGCCGGGGGCGGCGCATCAGAGCATCGCCGCGTCCTGCCGATACTCGAAGTAGAACCACCAGCCGCTCTCGCCGTTCCAGGTGTCGACGCCGCCGGGTACGTTGGCCTGGCAACTGCCGGTGCCGCCGGGCAGCAGCGATGCGAGGGTCCGCGGCGTACCGTTCACCGGCACCGTGATGGTCGCCGCGTCGCTCGCACGCAGGAAGCCGCGCAGCAGGCCGCCGCCCGTCGAGCTCCCCGTCGCCGGAAACGGCGCGCCGAACTTGGTATCGAACAGCGGAATGTTCACCGTGCCGGTGCTCAGCACGAGATCGGCGACGGTGGTCGCATAGCACTGGCCACCGGGCTGCGGCACGGCCGCGCCACCCGTCCAGGTGCTCGTCGTGCCCGCGATCGGGCCGATGCAGGTATCGCCGGCGCCCAGATTGAAGGCCTGGTAGTTGCGCCGCACCGCCGCGGTCGTGCCCGGCGTGCATTGCATCGGCGCGGCGACGCTGCAGTCGCCCTCGCGGCTCGTCACATGGGCGCGCGCACCGTCGCTGCGCAGGACATCGAACACGAGCAGCGGGCTCGTGTCGAAGCGGCCATTGCCGTCGCTGTCGGCAGCAAGGCTCGCGGCGATCTGCGCGTTGAGCCCGACGCTCGCCGTATCCGTCGCATCGCCGCAGAACGTGATCGGACCGACCGGCACCGGCACGAACACGTGCGGGTCGCGCAGTTCCAGGGCGCCCAGGCGGAACACGTTCCCCGTGGGATTTTCGAATCCGTCGAAGAACGACGGATCGACGAACGCTTCGCCCGCCGCCGCAGGCATTGCGGCCGCGAGCGCGGCGACGGCAATCAGAGACGACACGACACTGTGCATGGCGATTCCCGCAGGATGGATTCGCCAAGCCTAAGCGAAAGTCGGCACCGACATGCATCGCGCCGCAGGACGGGAACGTTGCCGACCGCGCTCCTGTTGCCGGTCCCTATTTTTCGACGAACGCGCGCTCGATCACGTAATCGCCCGGCGTACCGATGCGCGGCGAGACGACGAAGCCGCGACTGTCGAGCAGCGCCGACAGCGAGGCGAGCATGGCCGGGCTGCCGCAGATCATCGCGCGGTCGTTCGCCGGATCGAGCGGCGGCAGGCCGATGTCGGCGCAGAGCCTGCCGTCAGCGAGCAGTACGTCGAGCCGGCCCTGATTGCGGAACGGCTCGCGCGTGACGGTCGGGTAATAGATCAGCTTCTCGCGCACCATCTCGCCGAGGTATTCGTGCTGCGGCAGCTCGTGCTCGATGTAGTCGCGATAGGCGAGGTCGTTCACCTGCCGCACGCCGTGCGTGAGCACGACCCTGTCGAAGCGCTCGTAGGTCTCCGGATCGCGGATCAGCGACAGGAACGGGGCCAGGCCCGTTCCCGTCGACAGCAGGTACAGATGCCGCGCGGGCTTGAGATCGTGCAGCAGCAGCGTGCCGGTGGGCTTGCGGCTGATCAGGATCTCGTCGCCTTCCTTCAGGTGCTGCAGGCGCGAGGTCAGCGGACCGTTCGGCACCTT
>CAMLSI010000396.1 GCA_946482585.1 uncultured Lysobacteraceae bacterium | reverse complement strand
GCTTGCGCTCGGCGAGTTTCAACAGCGCGAGCACGATCAGGGTCAGCAGCGTGATCGCCAGCGACAGCACGTAGAAACCGAAACCGACCGCAACACCGACGATCGCGACCATGAGCAGTGACGCGGCCGTCGTGATGCCGGCCACGCCCTGTCCGGAACGCGCCGCGAAAATCGTGCCTGCGCCGATGAACGCGACGCCGGAGACCACGGCCTCGACGAGGCGCAGCGGATCGATCTGGATGAACGGGCTGCCGCGGTAGCGCGCGTCGAACATCAGCAGCTCGCCGATCTCGATGAGCAGCGTCGCCGCACCGGCGACGAGCATGTGTGTGCGGAATCCGGCCGGCCGGTCCTTGAGTTCGCGCTCGTAGCCGACCAGGCCGCCGAGCACCATCGCGTACGCCGTACCGGCGACGACCCACCATTGATCGACGATGTCCATGCCCCGACGGTGCCGGTGCCGGTGTCAACGACGCGTCAAGCGGCGCGGCACCGGCGTCGGTCCGCAGGCTCATCCCTCGCGGCGGCGGTAGTAGGCGCGCGCATTGCCGCGCTCCACTGTCGCGCCGCGGACCTCTCCGTGCGCATCGCGATGCAGCGAAAACTTGTACGGCAGATCGTCGCCGATGAAGCGATCGGGCGCGAGCGTGCGCAGCGCGTGCGTCTGCGCCGGTTCGCCGAGCGTGATCGCGAACGACGCGTCGCTGCGCGCGATCGTGAAGCCGGGTTGGTCGAACGAATCGAGCAGGCCGCGCGTGAGGTCGGCCGGAATCGCCGCCTCGCGTTCGTAGCGTCCCGCGTAGTCGTCGTAGCGGCGATCGGAGAGATCGATGTCGACGGTGCGCACCAGCGGATTGATGCCCAGCGCGATCGCGTCCGACAGCGCATTGCGGATTTCGTTGCGCAGGCCGACGCCGCCGTCGCCGTTGGTCAGGATCACGAAACCGTCACCGGTCTCGAGATACCCCTCTATCCAGGCGTGATAGCTGTCGTTGTCGCCACCGTGATGGAACACGCGCGCCCTGCCCTCGCCTTCGAGCCGCGGCCCGAGCCCGTGCATGCTCGGCGATACCTCGGTCATCATCGCCTGCGCGAGCGGACGCGGCAGAAATGCATCGCGTCCCCGATAGCTCGCGATCAACGCGGCGACGAAACGGCCGAGGTCGTTCGCGCTGGTCCACAAACCCGACGCGGCCTGCTCGGGGAAACTCTCCCAGCCGCGCGGCAAGGCGACGCGCTCGCCGGCGTCGTTGTGGGCTTTCGCGATGTTGCCGCGCTCCGCCGGCAGCGGATTGGCGAACGTGCTGCGGCGCATCTGCAGCGGATCGAGCACTTCGCGCCGCGCGATATCGTCGAACGGCAGCGCGGCCTGTTCCTCGAGCAGCAGCTGTTCGACCATGGTGCCGCCGCCGGAATAGTCGTAGCGCGCGCCGGGTTCGTGGATGAGCTTCACCGTGCCGCCCTTGGCCGGCGGCGCGCCGTCGAGGATCTGGCGCAAGGTCGGCATCGCCTCGCCGGGCTGGAAATCCGGAAACCCGTGCACGTCGAGGCCGGCCGTATGCGAGAGCAGCATGCGCAGGCTCACCGATGCGTCGGCGATGCCGGGTTGCGGTGTGATCTGCCAGGACTTCAGGTAACCGTTCACGTCGCGATCGAGATCGAGCCGGCCGTCGGCGACGAAGCGCAGCACCGTCGCCGCGGTGACGACCTTGCTCACCGACCCGACCGAGAACAGCGTGTCCGCATCGACCGCGTCGTTCGTGCCCGCTTCGCGCAGGCCGAAACCGCGCGCCGCAACGACCTTGCCGTCGCGCAGTATCGCGATCGCGACGCCAGGCACGTGGTAGTGCGCCATGCGTTCCTGCAGCGACCAGCGCGGCAGCGCCTCGTCCGCACAGAGGCGGATCGGCCGCAGGCCGTGCTGCAGCGGCGCGAACGGGTCGTCGGCCGCGGCCGCGGCTGCCGGCGCCGCCGCGGCGACGATGGGCGCCCGCGGCGGCGGCGGCGTGCACGCGATGGTCAGCAGCGCTGCGCCGACGATGACGGACCACCGCGCGAACCGGTGCGCGCCTTTCTGCGGAACTGCCGGACTACCCTCGCGCATGACGACTCCTTGTTCGACCGGGAAAGCGGCTTCGATGCGGGCAGTCGGGCTTCGGTTAGCACGCGAACTCCGCGGGGCACGGTTCGCCCGCGGCGCGACACAGCCTTGCAGACACGTCCGGACGGCCCCCGCGACGAAATCCCGTCGCAGCGGCTCGCCGGCCGATCGTCCCGTCAGCTCGCGGGGCTCGCGCGCGGCAGCACGAGCTCGAAGAACGTCCTGCCGTCTTCGCAGCGGGCCTCCACCTCGCCGCCGTGCGCGTCGACGATCTGCTTGACGATGTAGAGGCCGAGTCCGAGGCCGTCGCCGCGGCCGCGATAGCGCCCGTCGCGGAACGGCGTGAACAGCGTCGGCACGACGTCGTCGGGAATCACTCCGACGTTCGTGATGCGCACGCGGATGTGTTCCGCGCCGTTGCCGTCGAGGATGATCTCGACCGGCGTATCGGGCTGGCCGTGTTCGACCGCGTTGCCGATAAGGTTGCTGAGCGCCTGCTCGAGGCGATCGCCATCCCAGTGACCGCGCAGGTTGCCGCCCAGGCTCAGCCGCAATTCGCGCTGCGGCGTCGTCACTTCGCGTTCGGACTTGATCCGCGTCGCGATGATGCCGAGATCGGCTTCCTCGACGTTGATCGCGATGCCGCCCGCGAGCCGGGCGCGCGCGAGATCGAGCAGGTCCGCGATCATGCGGTTCATGCGCCAGCCGGTCTGCACGATGAGATCGGCGCTGTTGCGCGTGGCCGGATCGGCCGAGCGCTGCAGGATCGATCCGGCGAAGATCATCGCGCTCAGCGGGTTGCGCAGGTCGTGCCCGAGCACGGCGACGAACATCTCGTTGAGCTGCAGCGTGCGCGTGCGCTGCTCGAGCTCGTGCGCGAGCTGCCGCTTCTGCCGGTAGAGCTGGAAGAACACTTCCGCCTTGCTGCACAGCACGAACGGCTCGATCGGCTTGTGCAGGAAATCGACTGCGCCCGAGCCATAGCCCTTGAACTGGCGGCGCGAGTCGCTGAACCCCGCGGTCAGGAAAATGATCGGCACGTGTCGCGTGCGCTCGCTGCCGCGCATGAGTTCGGCGAGCTCGAACCCGTCCATCTGCGGCATCTGCACGTCGAGCAGCGCGAGCGCCACGTCGTGCACGAGCAGCAGCTCCAGCGCCTCGGCGCCGGAGCGGGCCTGCAGCAGGTCGACGTCGAGATTCTCCAGCAGCGCCGACAGCGCGAGCAGGTTTTCCTCGAGGTCGTCGACGATCAGGCACTTCACGCGTTCCTGTGTCGGAAGCAGTGCCGGCGATTCGGGTCTATTCATGCGTGCACCATGCGCGGCAGCGCGTCGAACAGGTTCATGATGTCGTCCAGGGTCAGTACGTAGTCGGCGGAAATTCGCCCCAGCGCGGCCCGCGGCATCTGCGGCATGCGCGCGTCGGCCGGTTGCTGCACCACCGTGATACCACCGGCGGCGTGCACGGCCTGCATGCCCGCCGCACCGTCGCTGCCGGCGCCGGTCAGCAGCACCGCGAGCAGGCGCTCGCGATAGACCGCCGCCGCGCTTTCGAACAGCACCGAGATCGAGGGTCGCGAGAACTCGACGGGCTCGTCCATCGACAGCGCGAGCTGCGGTCCGTCGTCGACGAGCAGATGGTAGTCCGGCGGCGCGACATAGATGGTGCCGGCCACCACGGGGTCCTTGTCGCGGACATCGCGTACCGGCAGGCGGCAGCGCGGCGCGAAGATGTCGGCGAGCAGGCTCGTGCGCTCGCGCGGCAGGTGCAGCACGACGAAGACGCTCGCCGCAGCGCCCTCCGGCAACGCCGGCAGTATCCGCGCGAGCGCCTCGACGCCGCCGGTGGACGCGCCGATCGCGATCGCGTCGATGGGGCGCGCGAGCGCGACGGAGGTCATCGCGCATCCACCTTCTGGTAGATGCGATCCTCGCTCGCGAACTCGACGAACGATTCCGCATGGCTGGAAAAACGCAGCGACTCGCGCAGGCCGATGCCGAGAAAACCCTTGCGGCACAGCGCTTCGTAGAACAGATCAAGCGCGCGGCTCTGCAATTCGCGGTCGAAATAGATCAGCACGTTGCGGCACGACACGAACTGCACTTCGGCGAACACGCTGTCGGTCGCGAGGCTGTGATCGGAAAACACGATGTGACGGCGCAGGCTCTTGTCGAGGATCATGCGGTCGTAGGCCGCCGAGTAGTAGTCCGACAGCGACGAGCGCCCGCCGGAAAGGCGATGATTGCGCGTGAAATCCGGCACCTTGGCCGCCTCGTAGACGCCGGCCTCGGCGCGGCGCAGCGCGTTCGGATTGATGTCGGTGGCGTAGATCAGGCTGCGTTCGAGCAGTCCTTCCTCGCGCAGCAGGATCGCCATGGAATAGGCTTCCTCGCCCGAGCTGCAGCCCGCGATCCAGATCTTCAGCGACGGATAGGTGCGCAGCAGCGGCACGACGGTTTCGCGGATCGCACGGAAATAGCTCGGGTCGCGGAACATGTCGCTGACCTGGACCGTGAGGTATTCCAGCAGTTCGGTGAACACGTGCGACTCGTGCAGCAGCCGGCCCTGCAGCTCCGACAGGGTGCGGCAGTCGAAGCGCAGCATGGCCGCGGCCAGCCGACGGCGCAGCGACGCGCGCGCATAGCGCCGGAAATCGTAGTGGTAGGCGTGAAAGATCGCCTCGACGAGCAGCCCGAGCTCGACATCGTCGATCGGCGCGGCGACGCTCGCGCTCATCGGGGCATCCAGATGCGCACGAGCGACAGCAGGCGATCCACGTCCAACGGTTTGGCGATGTAGTCGTTCGCGCCGGCCGCGAGGCATTTCTCCTGATCGTCTTTCATGGCCTTGGCGGTCAGCGCGATGATCGGCAGACGACGCCATTCGGCACGCCGGTGGATTTC
>CAMLSI010000395.1 GCA_946482585.1 uncultured Lysobacteraceae bacterium | reverse complement strand
TGCGCCTCGCACAGGCGCATCGCGCCGCGGGCCACCGCCCTGCCCTGCGCGAACTGCCGCTGGTCGGCCGCGTCGCCGCCGGGGCGCCGATCCTGTCCGATGCCCACATCGAAGCGCGCTATTCGATCGATGCGTCGCTGTTCCGCCCGCGGGCGGATTTCCTGCTGCGCGTCGTCGGCCTGTCGATGCGCGATGCCGGCATCCTCGACGGCGATCTGATCGCCGTGCACCGCACGCAGGACGCGGACGACGGACGCATCGTCGTCGCCCGCCTCGACGACGAGATCACGGTCAAGCGCCTGCGTCGCGAACGCGGCCGCCTGCTGCTGTTGTCGGAAAACCCGGATTTCGCGCCGATCGAAGTCGATTCGCGGCGCACGAATGCCTTCGCGATCGAAGGCCTCTATGTCGGCATCATTCGCCAGGGGTAGCTCATGTCCGCGGTCGGCTTGAACGAAGTATTGCGGTATCCGGGCGTCTGGCGTCGCTCGTCCAGCTCGGTGCCGACACTGCGCACGCAGGCGACCGGTTGCGCGGAACTCGACGGCCTGCTGCCCGGCGGCGGCTGGCCGCTCGGCGCGCTGTCGGAAATCCTGTTCACGCAGGACGGCCTCGGAGAACTCGGTCTGCTGATGCCGGCACTGGCCGAACTCACGCAGCGGCGCCGGCGCGTGGTCTTCGTCGCGCCGCCGTACGTGCCGTACGCGCCGGCATTGCAGAGCCATGGCGTCGATCTGAATTTCGTGACGCAGATCCAGGCCGATGCCGGCGACAGCAGCTGGAGCGCCGAGCAATGCCTGCGTTCCGGCGGTTGCGGCGCCGTGCTCTGCTGGCTGTTCAAGTCCGACTATGCGCAATTGCGTCGCCTGCAGCTCGCTGCGGAAACCGGCGGCACCATCGGCTTCGTATTCCGGCCTGCCGCGGCAGCGCACAATCCCAGCCCGTCGGGACTGCGCCTGCTCGTCGACAACGATCGCGAAACCACGCACATCGAGGTGCTCAAATGCCGCGGCGGATTCGACACCCGCCGCGACACCCGCTTGCGATGGAACGGGTGAAGCACCGAAGGACCGCAGGTTGACGGCGAGCCGCAGGCGAACCCAACGCCGGCATCGCGATGCTGCCGAAGAGCGTCGGGGCGACTACCGATACCGCACGATTCCGGCCTGACCGGCCTGACACGTCATTCGACATCGATGCCGCACGATCCGGCGTCGCTACATTCGATGGTCGGTTTACGGAAATACCTCGACGCTGCGATTCGCGCACCTCACCGCAACCTGCGTGATCGGCTCGCGTCTCAGCTCCTGCGCCGCCGTCGCCGCATCGTCCGCGCTTCTCATCGTTCCGTCTCCTTTCTTCACTACCGACACCGTGCTCTGGGCCTGCTTCCATTTCCCGACGCTGCCGCTGAACGCCGTCTTTGGAACACTGGCGACGGAAGCCCGGCCCTGCGCGCTGTTCGACGGTCCCCGCCAGCGTCCGCTCGTCGTCCATGCGAACGAAGCGGCCCAGGCACGCGGCGTACGGCCCGGCATAGTGCTGGCGACGGCCCGCGCCCTCTGCGCCGAGCTCGACGCGCGCAAGCGCGAGCCCGATGCCGAACGCCAAGCGCTGCATCTGCTCGCCACCTGGGCCTATCGGTTCAGCGGCCAGGTCAGTCGCGGCGAGCCCGACACACTCTGGCTCGAAGTCGGTGCGAGCCTCACGCTGTTCAAAGGCTGGCCGGCGCTGCAGCAGCAATTGCATGCGGAACTGCAGACGCTGGGATTCGGCGCCTATCGTCTCGGCGTGGCGCCGGTCGCTGCCGCCGCGCGCGTGCTCGCGCTGAATTACGAACAGATCGCGCTGCGTCAGCACGGCGCGATGCTGACCGCGCTGAACCAGGCGCCGCTCGCGCTGGGCGGGCTGCCTGCGCAGGCCGTCGCGCAGCTGCAGGGCATGGGATTCCGCACGCTGCGCGACATTTTCGCGTTGCCGCGCGTGGAACTGACGCGGCGCATAGGCCCCGACGGCGTGCGGCATCTCGACGTGCTGCGCGGCCGCAGCGCGGAAACGCTGACGCTGTATCAGCCGCCGGACCGCTTTTCGCGGCGCATCGAACTCGACTCGCTCGTCGACAGCTGGCAGCCGCTGCTGTTTCCGCTGCGGCGTCTCGTCCACGAACTCGCACTCTACCTGCACGTGCGCGACAGCGGCGTGCAGCGTTTCGAGCTGCGCCTCGAGCACGAAAGCGGCGCCGCCACGCGCGTGCCGGTCGGCCTCGTCAGCGTGCAGCGCGAGGCGCCCGCGCTGTATGAATTCTGCCGAGGCCGGCTCGAGCGCGCGGAGATCGGCGCCGAGGTCAGCGCGATCGCGCTCGTCGCCGACGACCTGCCGCCGTTTCGTCCGGGCCATCGCGATCTGTTCGAACCGGCGCGCAGCGAAGGCCTCGACTGGCCGGCGCTGACCGAGCGCCTGCGCAGCCGTCTCGGCGACGATGCGCTGCAAGGGCTGGCCTGCGTCGCCGATCACCGCCCCGAGCGCGCCTGGCGCTTCGCGCCGCTCGCCACAGACGCGAGCGGAAAGGAAAAGAAAACGCGCGCGGCGACAGCCGGAACCGCCGCTGCCGACGCGCTGCCGCCGCAGACGCCGGCGGCAGTGCGCCCGCTGTGGCTGCTCACGCAGCCGATACCGCTGCGGCAACCGCTCGCGCAGATCCTGGCAGGTCCGGAACGCATCGAGAGCGGCTGGTGGGACGGCGCCGACGCGCGCCGCGACTACTACGTCGTGCGCTGCGCCAACGGTCAGCGCGCCTGGGCCTTCCTGCCCGCCGGCGAAAACAGCGGCTGGATGCTGCATGGCTGGTTCGCATGAACGGCGCACCGGTCGACCTCGCCGAACGCCGGCGCCGACGCGACGCACAGAAGGCGCAGCAGGCCGCCGCCGATCGCGACGCGTCGTCCGCGACACCGGAAGCAGACTCGCCCGCGACGGACTGCGTCTATGCCGAACTGCATTGCCTGTCGGACTTCAGCTTCCAGCGCGGCGCATCCTCGGCCGACGAGCTGTTCGAGCGCGCGAAGAAGCTCGGCTATGCGGCACTGGCGATCACCGACGAATGCTCGCTCGCCGGCATCGTGCGCGCCTTCAATGCCTCGCGCGACCACGACCTGCCGCTGATCGTCGGCAGCGAACTGCGTCTGGAAGACGGGCTCGTCCTCGTCGTACTCGTCGAAGATCAGACCGGCTATGCCAACCTGTGCCGCATCATCACGCAGGCGCGCCTGCGCAGCGAGAAGGGCGAGTACCGCGCGAGCCGCCGCGATGTGGAACCGTGCGCCGAGGGACTGCTCGCGCTCTGGATCGCGCCGAAGGCGGCGGGCGGCGCCGTCGCCGACGACCAGGCGCAATGGATAAAGACAACTTTTCCACAACGGGCATGGCTCGCCGTGGAGCTGCATCGCGACGGAACCGACGCGCAACGCCACGCGGCACTGGAAGCACTCGCGCAGCGACACGGACTGCCGCTCGTCGCGGCCGGCGACGTGCACATGCACCAGCGCCGCCGGCGCGCGCTGCAGGACGTCATGACCGCGATCCGCCTGAACACCACTGTCGACCAGGCCGGCCATGCACTGTTCCCGAACGGCGAACGTCATCTGCGCCCGCTGCCGGCGCTCGCCCGCACCTATCCCGCCGAACTGCTCGCCGAATCGGTCGCGATCGCGCGACGCTGCCGCTTCCGGCTGGATTCGCTGCATTACGAATACCCGAGCGAAGTCGTGCCGCCGGGCGTCAAGCCGATCGATCACCTGCGTGCGTTGACCTGGGCCGGCGCCGACTGGCGCTGGCCCGGCGGCATCGACGCAAGGAACCGGCAACAGCTCGAGAGCGAACTCGCACTCATCGAGAAACTCAAATACGAGCATTTCTTCCTGACCGTGCACGACATCGTGCGCTGGGCGCGCGCGCAGGAGCCGCCGATCCTGTGCCAGGGCCGCGGCTCGGCGGCGAATTCCGCGGTCTGTTACTGCCTCGGCATCACGTCGATCGATCCGGTCAGGAGCAGCCTGCTGTTCGAACGCTTCATCTCGGAAGAGCGTGACGAGCCGCCGGATATCGACGTCGATTTCGAGCACGAACGCCGCGAGGAGGTCATCCAGTACGTCTTCGGCAAGTACGGCCGCGACCGCGCCGCGCTCGCGGCGACCGTGATCATGTACCGGCGCAAGAGCGCCGCGCGCGACGTCGGCCGCGCACTCGGACTCGGCGACGACCAGCTCAACCAGCTCAGCGCGGCCTATTCGCACGCCCACGGCAAGGTGCCGCTCGCGCAGCGTCTGGAGGAATGCGGTTTCGATCCGACGAGCCGGCTCATGCGCTATCTCGTCGCACTCGTCGAGGAACTGCGCGGCTCGCCGCGCCACCTGTCGCAGCACGTCGGCGGCTTCGTGATCTCCGAGCATCCGCTGCATACGCTGGTGCCGGTGGAAAACGCGGCGATGGCCGAGCGCACCATCATCCAGTGGGACAAGGACGACCTCGACACGATGAAGATGCTCAAGGTCGACGTGCTCGCGCTGGGCATGCTGACCTGCATCCGCAAGGCGCTGGACCTGGTGCACCGGCACCGCGGCCGCCGCCTCGAGCTGCACACGGTGCCGCAGGACGACGGCGATACCTATCGCATGATCCAGCGCGGCGACGTCATCGGCGTGTTCCAGATCGAGTCGCGCGCGCAGATGGCGATGCTGCCGCGGCTGAAGCCGGCGACGTTCTACGACCTCGTGATCCAGGTCGCGATCGTGCGGCCGGGCCCGATCCAGGGCGACATGGTGCATCCGTACCTGCAGCGCCGGCAGGGCAAGGCCCCGGTCGACTATCCGTCGGACGCGCTGCGCGCCGTGCTCGGGCACACGCTCGGCATCCCGCTGTTCCAGGAGCAGGTGATGCAGCTGGCGATCGTCGCCGCCGGCTTCACGCCCGGCGAGGCCGACGAGCTGCGCCGCGGCATGGCGGCGTGGAAGCGCCG
>CAMLSI010000394.1 GCA_946482585.1 uncultured Lysobacteraceae bacterium | reverse complement strand
CGAATCCGCGCGACTATGTCGCGACCCTGGCCGATCTGGAACAGTTGCGCCTCGACGGCCCGGGCGCGCTCGCGCTGCAGGCTACCGGCGGCGTGCTGCTCGAACGGGTGCAGCACATCGCCAAGGTGCCGACGACGCGGCTGGACCTGCGCGCGCCCGTACGGCTGCTGCCGCTGATCGTCGTCGGCATTGCGGTGATTGCGCTCGGCTACGCACAGCGTTCCGCCTGGCAGAACTCGAGCATGATCGCGTTGCTGACGCCGCAGCCGTTGCGCGAAGTCCTGCTGCGCGATCCAGGCCTGATCCAGGTTCCTCCGCCGACCGTCAGCGACATGGTCACCGATCGTCGCGCGCTGCGTCTGCCGCGCCTGCCGATTCTGAGCGAGCGCGTTCTGACCGAGCCCGCCGTCGAGACGCCGATTTCTCCGCCTGCCGCGCCAGGCGCATCGCTGCCGACGCCGCCCGCGGTGCTCGAGACCGTCGACCCGGGCGCCGCGCTGACGGCGAAGCCGGTCGATGTCGCGCCGGCAACGCTCGCGCCTCCGTCGCCGGCACCCGAGGCCGCGCCGGTATCGGCGTCGGACATGCCCAAACTGGCGCCGGTCGTCGCGGTGCGCGAGCCGATGGCTGCGCACGCGGTACAGCCGCTGTATCCGGAACGCGCGCTGCTGCGCGGCATCGAAGGCAGCGTTCGGCTGTCGTACTACGTCGATGACAGCGGCCGCGTGCGCGACGTCCGCGTCGAGCAATCCAATCCGCCGTCGACGTTCGATTCCGCCGCCATGGCCGCGCTGCGCAAATGGCGTTTCGTGCCGGGCAGCTTCGAGGCGGGCACTCGGCGTTACTCGCGGCTGTTCGTGTTCGCGCTCGAGGGCGGCGCGACGCTGCCGGCCGGGCCGATCGAGGACACGATGGTCGAAGCCGGCGACTGCCGCACGATCACGGGCACGCGCATCTGCCGCCGTGCCGGCGACATCGCTTCGCCGGTCACCGAAATCGCGCCCGGCTTCAACTGAGCTCGAACCGGCCGGCGCAGCCTGCGCCGGCCGCGCCCAGCCGGCGTCGCTCCTGCGGCGTTCGCGCAGACGCTCCGCCAGCGCATTGATACTTAACCGGACTCTCCCTGCTGCTTAACGCCGATTTAAGCCGCGGATACCTAACATTGTCCCCACTGTACTCCTGCGAACACTCCTGGTCAGGTCGTGACTAGCAGACTACGGTAATCGGGGCAGTAGCTATTTGGCCCAAGCGAGGTGCGTTCCCCCAATGGCACCTCCTTGGGCCAATCTTTTGGCCGTTCGAGCCGCTTTCCGTCGCCCCGGCCCTCCTTATGCCTCTCCCGGCGCATCCCTTTCCGAAATGGAGTTCGTTAAGCTAGCCCCATGCGCGTACTCGTGATCGAAGACAACCGGGATATCGCGGCCAACATCGGCGACTTTCTCGAGGACAAGGGCCACGTCGTCGATTTCGCCGGCGATGGCGTTACCGGTCTGCACCTGGCGGTGGTCAACGAGTTCGACGCGATCGTGCTCGATCTGACCTTGCCCGGCATGGACGGGCTCGAGGTCTGCCGCAAGCTGCGGCAGGAAGCGCGCAAACAGACGCCGGTGCTCATGCTGACCGCGCGCGACGCGCTCGATCACAAGCTGTCCGGCTTCGACTCCGGCGCCGACGACTACATGACCAAGCCGTTCGCGCTGCAGGAGCTCGAAGCCCGTCTGCTCGTGCTCGCGCGGCGCGGCAAGGGGCCGCAGAGCCGCGTGCTCCAGGTCGCCGACCTCAGTTTCAATCTCGATACGCTGACCGTCACGCGTGCGGGCAAGCAGATTCCGCTGAATCCGATCGGTCTCAAGCTGCTGCAGTTCCTCATGGAGGCGAGCCCGTCGGTCGTCACGCGCCAGGATCTCGAACATCGCGTCTGGGGCGAAGAACTGCCCGACAGCGACTCGCTGCGCGTGCACATCCACGGTCTGCGTGCGGCGCTCGACAAGCCGTTCGACAAGCCGCTGATCCAGACTCGCCACGGTATCGGCTATCGCATGGCCGATCCGGACGCGGCGAGCAGCTGACGCAACGCTCCGCCGTTTCGTCCAGCGCATGCGCTATCGCCGCCGGTTACGCAGCCGCATCGTCATTTCGTTCGGCCTGTTCGGCATGGCGCTGACGGCGTTGTTCGCGCTCGCGGTCATCGGTCTGCGCGGAACGCTCGAAGATCAGCTCATCAATGCCTCGCTGCAGGACGGCGTCAACAAGTTCCTCGAATTCAAGCGCCAGCATCCGGAAGAGGGCGCGCAGTTTCCGTTCTCGCCGGTCACGGCGCTGATCGTCAGCGAGCGCAAGTTCGCGAACGTGCCGTTCGCCTGGCAGAAGTACGGCACGGGCGTCTACGACATCCGTGAACCGGACGAACACGGTGTCGAGCGGCCGTACAAGCTCGCGGTGCGTAAGGAGGCCGACCTCTGGGCGTTCTATCGCTACGATGTCGCCAAGGAAGAGCTCGGCGAACGCCAGCTCGTCACGGCGCTGATCGCGGCCGTGCTCGTGTTCTCGCTACTCGCATTCCTGCTCGGATTCTGGTCGGCGCGGCGCGTGATGCGGCCCGTCGCCGATCTCGCCGAACGCCTGCGTGCGTTCCAGAACGGCGCGCCTGCAGACGATCTTGCGGCGCATTACGCCAATGACGAAGTCGGCGAACTCGCCGCGGCGCTCGACGACTACCGCGGACGCCTCACCGAAATGGTCGAGCGCGATCGCGAATTCAACGCCGACGTGAGCCACGAACTGCGCACGCCGCTCGCCGTCATCGCGACGACGGTCGAGCTGCTGCTCGCCGCGCCGAACCAGAGCGAAAAGACGCGCGACCGGCTCAAGCGCATCGAGCGCGCCTCGCGCCAGTCGACGGAACTCACCGAAGCGCTGCTGCTGCTGTCGCGGCGTCAGCGCGAAGCGCCGAGCGACGGCGAGACCACCGATGTCGCGCGCGTCGCCGAGCAGGTCATCGAGGTCAATCGCACCCATCTCGCGAACAAGCCGGTCGAGGTCGTGCTCGAGATCGACGGTCCGCTCGAAGTCGTGGCGCCGTCGTCGGTCGTCGCGGTCGCGCTGACGAACCTCGTCGGCAACGCATTCAAGTACACGCCAGCAGGCGAAGTCCGCGTGCGCATCGGCGACGGCAAGGTCGTCGTCGAGGACTCGGGGCCGGGCATCAAGCTCGACGATGCCGAGCGTCTGTTCGAGCGCGGCTACCGCGGCGAAGGCGCGACCGGCAAGGGCGCCGGTCTCGGTCTGGCGATCGTGCGGCGGCTTTGCGAGCTCTACGATTGGAAAGTGTCGTTGCGCCCTCGGCCGCAGGGCGGCACGGCGGCGATACTCGATTTCCGTCTGCGCCGCGGCTGAGCCGCCGCGGAGCGAGGCTGCTTCAGGCGTCCAGCGGCTCGAGCCAGCCGTAGGTGTCCGGCGTCTTGCCCTGGAACAGGCCGAAGAACAGCTCCTGGATGCGGGCGGTCACCGGCCCCGGCTTGCCGCTGCCGACCGGCTTGCCGTCGACCGTGCGGATCGGCGTGACTTCCGCGGCCGTGCCGACCATGAACAGCTCGTCGCACAGATAAAGGTATTCGCGCGGCAGATCGCGCTCGATCACGGCGATGCCGTTGTCGCGCGCGAGCGTCATGATGGTGTGGCGCGTGATGCCGTTGAGGATCGCGCTCGCTACCGGTGTCGTGTGCAGCGCACCGTCGAACACGAGGAACAGGTTCTCGCCGGCGCCCTCGCTGAGCAGGCCGGTCGAGGCCAGCGCGATGCCTTCGCCGAAGCCGAGGCGTCGCGCTTCGCGCGCGATCAGCTGGCCCGACAGATAGTTGCCGCCGGCCTTGGCGCCGGCCGGGATGGTATTGGGCGCGAAACGCTGCCAGCTCGACACACAGGCATCGATGCCGCGTTCGAGCACGTCGGGGCCGAGATACGGGCCCATTTCCCAGGTGGCGACGACGACGTCGGTCGGTGTTTCGGCTGACAACCCGAATCCGCCGAGACCGCGATAGGCGAGAGGGCGCAAATACGCTTTGCGCAAATTGTTGGCCTTGATCACTTCGCGACAGGCGCTGTTGATGTCCGCGAGCGAATAGGGGATGGCCATGTCGTAGATCTTGGCCGACTGGAACAGGCGCTTGTTGTGGTCGGTGAGCCGGAAGATCTGCGGGCCGGACGGTGTGTCGTAGCAGCGGATGCCTTCGAAAACCGACGAACCGTAGTGCAGCGCATGCGACATCACGTGAGCGGTCGCCTCGGCCCAGGGCTTGATGCGACCGTTCTGCCAGATGAATTCGGGATACTGGGCCATGGCGGGATTCCGGGGACGAAAGGCTGCGAAGCCTAGCCGTGAGTAGGGGTTTTGCCTAGCGCGCGTCCGGGAATAACGTCAGGTCAGCACGAAAGAGGCGTACCGCTTCTGCTGAACTGCTCACGAACGAGACAATTGTTAACGACGTTGGTTTAGCATAGGGCGGTGCAGGTCGATGTTGCGGCCGACCGAGGGGGAGCCAGGGCGAGGGGAGCTCGCTGCCGGCAACGCAAAACCCATCGGCTCAGCAACGGAAGCGCAATCCGGCACTTCGGTGCGGGTGGTTTGGAGCTACGAGGGGAAGGGTTCATGCGTATCCGGAAAGCCGCGTTTGCGGCCGTCGCATTGGTCATGGGGTTGTGCGCGGGTGCGGTCAGCGCGCAGACCTACACGTATTCGGTCTATGTCGACGGCGATCTGAATTCGGGCAGCGGGTGTACCGTGCCGCAGATGTCCGGCGCGGAAACGCGGCTCGACGTCAGTGTCACTGGCGGTGCGACGCCCCAGGTCACGACGGTCACGCGTTCCACCTGTAGCGGCGCCACGTTTACGGGCGCCACCTCGATCGGCGGGGGCTACCCGGTAGGCCTCAACAACGGCGTCGGCGGTGCCGACGTGATCGAGCTCGCCGACACCATCGCGAGCCTGCAGCGCAACAACAGCGCCGGGCTGCGCCTCGCCGTCGTCGCGCAGA
>CAMLSI010000393.1 GCA_946482585.1 uncultured Lysobacteraceae bacterium | reverse complement strand
TCGCAGTGCGGCTACTGCACGCCGGGTTTCGTGATGAGCCTGTTCGCGGGCTACTACGACGGCGATCTCGGCGATGCGTCCATCGAAGGCAATCTCTGTCGCTGCACCGGCTATCGGCCGATCCGCGACGCGGCTGCCGCGCTGTCGCGGCAGCCCGCGCCGGACGACGCGTTCGCCGCCCTGCTGCGCGCGCCGGCCGTGCCGCCCGCGGGCGAACTCGCCGACTACCACAGCCCGCTCACCATCGACGACGCGATCGCGCTGAAACGGCAGCATCCGGACGCTGTCTGGATCGCCGGCGCGACCGATCTCGGCGTCGAGCTCAGTCACGGCCGCCGGGTCGCGTCCGCGTTCATCGCGCTCGACCGTATCGCCGAACTGCAGCAGCTCGCGATCGCCGACGACGCGGTGCGCATCGGTGCGGGGCTGCCGCTGAGCCAGCTCGAAACGCGGCTCGCCGGCCTGTTTCCGGCGCTCGACCAGATGCTGCCGTGGTTCGCCGCGCGCCAGGTGCGCAATCGCGCGACGTTCGGCGGCAATCTCGGCACGGCCTCGCCGATCGGCGACCTGCTGCCGGTGCTGCTCGCGCTCGATGCTACCGTGCATCTGCGCGGTCCCGCCGGCGCGCGCGACGTCGCGATCGCCGACTACTTCATCGACTATCGCAAGACCGCCCGCGCCGCCGACGAGCTCATCGTCGCGGTCACGCTGCCGCGCCGGGCGCCGGCAGACGAGGCGGAACGACGTGTCGGCGCGTCGTACAAGGTCGCCAAGCGCCAGACCGACGACATCAGCATCGTCGCGGCCGTATTCGACCTCGCCGTCGACGGCGCGGGTCGCGTCGCGCGCGCGCGCCTCGCCTACGGTGGCGTCGCCGCGATTCCGCGACGTGCCGCGAGCGTCGAAGACTTCCTGCTCGGCCGCACGCTCGATGCGGCCACGATGGACACCGCGCAGGCGTTGCTGCGCGATGCGTTCACGCCGCTCAGCGATCATCGCGCGAGCGCGGACTATCGCCGCTCGCTCTGCGCCAGCCTGTTCGCGAAGTTCGTCGCGACGCATCTGCCGGGAGCGCTCGCATGAAACCACGCACGCACGAAAGCGCCGAGGGCCACGTCAGCGGCCGCGCGATCTATACCGACGAGCAGCATCCGCCGCAGGATCTGCTGAGCCTCTGGCCCGTGCAGTCGCCACATGCGCATGCGGAGATCCGGCGCATCGATGCCGGCGCGGCCTCGCGCATGCCCGGCGTCGTGCGCGTGCTCACGGCAGCGGACGTTCCGGGCGAAAACGATACCGGACCGATCCTGCACGACGAACCGCTGATCGCGAGCGATCGCGTGAGCTTCCACGGCCAGGCCGTGGCCTGGGTCGTCGCCGTCGACGAAGCCAGCGCGCGCGCGGCCGCGGCCTGCGTCGAGGTCGACTACGCGCCGCTCGCGCCGTGCCTGTCGATCGCCGACGCGATCGCGCACGAGGCCTATCACCTGCCGCCGGCGCGCGTCGCGCGCGGCGATGCGGCGACCGCGCTCGAGCTCGCGCCGCACCGCGTCTGCGGCGAGGTCGCGATAGGCGGCCAGGACCACTTCTACCTCGAAACGCAGACGAGCTGGGTGCAACTCGATGCGGACGGGCTCATCCAGGTCACGGCGTCGACGCAGCATCCGACCGAGACCCAGATCATCGTCGCGCGTGTGCTCGGTATCGCCGCCAACCGCGTGGTCTGCCGCTGCCTGCGCATGGGCGGCGGTTTCGGCGGCAAGGAGACGCAGGCGAATCCGTCGGCCGCGATCGCCGCGCTCGCGGCCTGGACCACGGGCCGGCCCGTGCGCATCAAGCTGTCGCGACAGCTCGACATGCAGATGACGGGCAAGCGCCATCCGTTCCACGCGCGCTACGAAGCCGGCTTCGACGACGATGGTCTGCTGCGGGCGCTGCGCGTCGAGCTCTATGCCGACGGCGGCTGGAGCTGCGATCTGTCGCCGCCCGTGCTGATGCGCGCGATGGTGCACGTCGACAACGCCTACTACTGCCCGCACGTCGAGATCGTCGGCCGCATCGCGAAGACCAACCTCGCCTCGAATACCGCGTTCCGCGGTTTCGGCGGACCGCAGGGCATGCTCGTCGGCGAAGACGTGATCGCGCGCATCGCGGCGGAATTGAACCTGCCGGCCGACCGCGTGCGCGAGCGCAATTTCTACCGCGACGACGGCGAGGGCACGCGCAATCTGACGCCGTACGGCCAGCCCGTGGTCGACAATCACCTGCCCGAACTCTGGCAGCAGCTCAAGCGCGACAGCGAGTTCGATGCGCGCCGCCGCGCGATCGCGCAGTTCAATGCGGCTCATGCGCAGGTCAAGCGCGGCATCGCGATCACGCCGGTGAAGTTCGGCATCTCGTTCAACAAGACCGAATACAACCAGGCCGGCGCGCTCGTCCACATCTATACCGACGGCAGCATCCAGCTCAATCACGGCGGCACCGAGATGGGCCAGGGGCTGCACACGAAGATGCTCGCGGTCGCAAGCCGCGTGCTCGGCGTCGACAGCGGCCGGATCCGCGTGATGCCGACGAGCACGGACAAGGTGCCCAACACCTCGGCCACGGCCGCGAGCAGCGGCTCGGACCTCAACGGCCAGGCGGTCCGGGCCGCCTGCGAGACCTTGCGCGACCGGCTGACGCCGGTCGCCGCGAGCATGCTCGGCTGCGCACCGGAAGCCGTGCGTTTCAGCGACGGTCGCATCTGGGCCGACAACGGCGCGGCGCCGGACGCGACAGGCGGCCTCGCCTTCGCCGAGGTCGTGCATGCGGCCTACAACGCGCGCATCAGCCTGTCGGCGACGGGCTACTACCGCACGCCGGGCCTGAACTGGGATCCGAAACAGGGCCGCGGCCATCCGTTCTACTACTACGCGTTCGGCGCCGCGGTCGCGGAAGTGGAAGTCTGCGGTTTTACCGGTGTGCACACGTTGCGTCGCGTCGACCTGCTGCACGACGTCGGCGATTCGCTCGCCGAGCTCATCGACCGCGGCCAGATCGAAGGCGGCTTCGTGCAGGGCCTGGGCTGGCTGACCTGCGAGGAACTGCGCTGGAACGACAAGGGCCGGCTGCTGACCGACGCGCCGAGCACCTACAAGATACCGACGCTGGGCGAAGTGCCGCACGACTTCCGCGTCACGCTGTTCCGGCGCTCGCGCGCGCCGACCACCGACGTGATCTTCCACAGCAAGGGTGTCGGCGAACCGCCGCTGATGCTCGCGCTCAGCGTGCGCGAGGCGCTGCGCGAAGCGATCGCCGGCTTCGCATCGACGCCGCGCCCCGTGAATCTGAGCTCCCCGGCGACGCCCGAAGCCGTCTACACCGCGATCGAGCGCGTGCGCCGTGTCGAACCCCAGGCCGTGGCCGAGGCGTTCGATGTCGCTACGTGAGAGACGGGCCCAGGGATGGTCAGATTGCAGATCGTGGGGTGACTTCTCCGCAGTTTTGCCCGCTCCGACGTCGAGCGGCAAAGCCGCGACGCGCCGGCCAGCCCGCCTCCCTCGCCGTCCATCGACGGTTCCCCCGCATGGATGAACGCCTGTTCGCGCAGCTCGCGCAGCGGCTGCGGCATGAACCCGTCGTCGTCGTCACGGTCGTCGAGACCCTGGGCGCGACGCCGCGCAAGCGTGGCGCGCGCATGCTCGTCAGCAGGCACGACACGGCATTCAGTATCGGCGGCGGACTCGCCGAAGCGCGCACGATCGCCGCGGCACGCGTGTTGCTCGCGGCGGGCCGCAGCACGGCAGAAGACTTCACCATCGATCTCGGCGGCGGCGCCGATGCGGCCGGCATCTGCGGCGGCCGCATGCAGCTGACACTGCGGCGCTGGTCCGGCGCCGCGGATCGCGCGACGGCCGAGAATGCCGCGGCAAAGCTCGCCGCCGGTCATCGCGTCGCGCTCGCCGCACCCGACGACGCCGTGCCGCTGCTGCCGAATCCGCGCCTGCTCGTCGTCGGCGCCGGCCATTGCGGTGCCGCCCTCTGCGGGGCCGCACGTCTGCTCGATTTCGACATCGCCGTCTTCGACACGCGCGCCGACTGCTTCGATGGCGACGCATTCGCGGGCGCATCGACGCACCACGGCGACTATGCGCAGCTCGGCGTCGCGCTGAACACGCCGCGCGAGGTCTACGCCGTGCTGCTCAACCGCGATTTCGCGGCCGACATCGCGAGCCTGCACGAACTCTGCCGCCGTCCGCCCGCGTTCCTCGGCATGATGGGCAGCCGGCGGCGCATCCGCGAAGTCCTCGACGCGCTGCCCGAACATGCGGACGCGCTCGCACGCCTGCAGGCGCCGGTCGGCCTCGACATCGCCGCGGAGACGCCGCAGGAAATCGCCGTGAGCATCCTTGCGCAGCTCGTGCAGGTGCGGCGCGGAACGGGATCGGCGCCATAGGCGCCGCATGTACTGTGCGTGCCCGTGGCGGTCGCTCGGCCGCCGTCCGGCGGCATCGCCGGACCGCTCGTGCCGACGCGCGACGTCGCGCGATGCGAAGACTCAGCGCTTCACGCGGTAGTTGATCAGGATCACCAGATCCGCGTCGCCGGTCTGGAACAGCGCGTGGCTGCTGCCGGTGCGGGTCAGCAGCGCGTCGCCGGGGCCGACGTCGTGGGCGACGCCGTCGAGCACATAGCGGCCCTGCCCCGACAGTACGTAGTAGATCTCGTCGTGCGTGTGCCGATGCAGGCCGATGCCCGCGCCGGGCGGCAGCACGCGGCGGCGCAGCACGATATCGAGATCGGCCACGTCCTCGAACAGCGGATACGCGGTCGTGCTGCCGCCGCCGCCGTGCGGCGAGGGTTGCGCGCGCCGGTACTCGCCGTCCCGCGCGATGCGCGACGCGCCGGCGACAGCAGTGTCGGCATCGTCGGGAATGCCGCAATCGGTATCGCGGCGCAGCCGCGCAGCGTCGATCAGTCCCTGCGCGCGCAGCCCCTGCACGACGAGGCAGGCCACGGCCGCCGCGCCGCGCTGATGGAAATGGGTGTTGTCGCGCAGGTTCT
>CAMLSI010000392.1 GCA_946482585.1 uncultured Lysobacteraceae bacterium | reverse complement strand
CGCTCGACATAGCCCGCTATTGCCTCACCGGCCAGGAAGGACTTGGTGCGCCGCGTATGCTGCGCCAGCCGCTCAAGCCTCGCCTTCGTCTCGGTGTCGAGGCGCACGGTAACGGTCTCGGACTGTGTGCTCATGTGCACAAGCTAACACAGGCGGCGCGCCGGACAAGCGGCCGGTTCCGCAGGCGGGGCCGGGTGCCGACAATGCACGGCGCCGGCGGCCGGTGGCGGAGACGATCGATGACGGAACGGGACGGGCGCGGCGCGAAGCGCAGCCGCGGAGCGCGACATGTTTGACTTTGCGCCGGGCTTGCGTAGCGTGCGCGATCCCGAAGACTGCGTGGATGCGCCCATGCCCGACGATTTCGCCGGCCTGCTGACCGTTTTCATGCGTCGCATCCGCGCGAGCGCCTCGGGCGTCGCGACCGAAATCGGCATGAGCCGCGAAGCGGTCAACAACTGGCGCCACGGCCTGTCGCTGCCCAACCGCAAGCATCGCCACAAGCTCGTCGACTGCGCGCGCTACCTGCGGCTCAGCGAAGCGGAAACCGACCGGCTGCTCGCGAGCGCGGGCTTCGAGCCGGAATATCCGGTCGGCAGTCAGGCGCCGGGACAGCCGTATGCGGACTACATCGCCGGGCTGTTCGAACGGCTGCAGCGGCTCGCGCCGTATCCGATCCTGATGCTGCTGAGTCAGGCGCACTGGGGGCAGCCGCCGTTTCGGGAAACCCTGCTCGCGACCGCGCGCCAGCGCTATGGCCAGGACGCCGTGCTGCACGTGCGGCCGCCCTACAGCGTCGGCGCCGACGCGCGCGACTATTTCGCGGCCATCGGCGCGCAATGCGGATTCGACGGCGTGGATTCGGATTTCGCGTTCGAGGCGGCGCTGGAGCGGCGCCTCGCCGCCGGCGAGCGCGTGTTCTGCCTCGTCAGCCGCTTCGAGCAGGGCGAAACGCATCTGCGCGAGGCGCTCGCCGGCATCCTGCGGGGCTTGAGCGAAATGTACAGCGGGAAACTGCATCTGCTGCTCTGCGGCGGCGAGGCGCTTGCCGAGCTCAAGTATCAGAGTGGAGATCTGTCCTTGTTGAATATTGCCAGCGTCGAGCACTGGCCCGACCCGGGGCCGGCCGAGCTGCGTGCGCTGGCCTGCCGCGAGCTGCCGGCCGGACAGGTCGACACGGCGCTGCTGAGCCGGCTCGAACTCGAGTGCGGCGGTCATCCGGCCCTGATCGACGAAGCGCTGCGCTGGCATGCGGCCAATACCCCGTGGAGTGGTCCCCAGCTCGGTGAGTGCCTCGCGGGCAGCGCCCGGTTGTGGGAGGGTTTCGTTCCGCTGCTCGGCGAGGCAGACGCGCGGTCGCGCATCCAGGGCTGGCTGGCGCAGGCCGTGCTCGGCCGGGCCCAGCCCTACCTGATCGACCGGCTGCTGCGGCGCCTGTTCTGGGCCAATCTCGTGACGGCACGGCCCGGCACCGACGGCCTGCAACTGGAATGGCGCTGCGAGGCCGTGCGCCGCGCCGGCCGCCAGATCATCGCGGCCTGGAGCGACGCGGGCGCATGAGTCCGGAACGCAAGGCCTGGCTGCGTCGCGCTCTGGTCATCGTCGCGACGCTGTTCTTCGGCACGGCGCTGCTGCTGCCGCAATGGAATCCGCTGATCGGCAGGTTCGTCGCCAGCCCGGAAAACATGGCCTGGATCGCCAACGGCTGGAGCGAGTTGCAGGTCGCACGTCTGCACGTGAACGACTATGTGATGGATCGCGGCGAATGGCCGATGCGGCTCGACGCCCTCGGTCTGGAACCGGGACAGATCTTCGAGCTCTCGCTGCAGACCAACGAACTGGTCGGCACGCTGCGCCCGACGCCGCGGCTGGATCGCAGCCTGCATGGCCTTCGCGTGGTCTACCGCTGGGATCCGGCACAGCAGCTCTGGAGTTGCGCCGCCGGCGATCCGCCGATTCCCGCGCGCTACCTGCCGCTCAATTGCCGCACCGAGGAATCGTTCGCGAGCAATACCTCGCGCTGGCTCGTGTCGGTGCTCGCCCTCAGCGTGCTCGCGCTGCTGGCGCTCGGCGTGCTGCTCGTCTGGCGCCATCCGCTGATCGCGCCGATCCAGCGCGACCCGGCGCGCCTGCGGCGTATGCCGCTGGCGCAGTTGCCGCGCATCGACGCGGCGCTGGGCTGGCTGCGCCGCCGCGACGCGACCTTGGCCGCGGCCGGCGTCGAAGCCGCCGACTGGAGCGATGCACTGCGCTACCCGCGGTCGTCGGCGGACGCGCAGGCTGCTGCGCTCGCGCTGCGCGTCGGCGCGCGCTCCGTGCCGGCCAGTGGCTGGAATCTGCCGGGTAGGGTATACGAATGGACATTTTCCAGCGAAATGCCGGTTTCGCTGGAGCGCTGCCTGGTCTGGCTGCCGGGCGAAGGGCTCGACGGCATGCAGCTCGCGCGACTGCTGCGTCCGCTGCAGAGCGGCGTCGACGTGCTGCTCGTGCTCACCGCGTCGGCTGCGGCGGAAACCGCGCTGCGCGGTCTCTGTGCGGATCGCACGAACCTGTTCGTCTGCGTCGCGCAGGAGACCCAGACGGCCTGGCTGCTCGCGCGCGACGCGTTGCCGGTGCTGCTGCGCACGATGGCGAACCAGCTGCGCCTCACGCGGATTTCGCCATACCAGACGCGCGGCGGCATCGCGCGCGCGTCGTCGTTCTTCGGCCGCGCCAGCCTGCTCGCGCGCGTGGTACAGCGCGAGCCGTCGAACTACCTCCTGATCGGCGGCCGTCAGCTCGGCAAGACCAGCCTCATGAAGGCGATCGAGCGGCGCCTGCGCGAGCATCCGCAGGTCGCCTGCGTCTACGTCGTGCTGCGCGATCATCGCCTGCTGCCGCGGCTCGCGGCGCAGAGCGGACTGCCGCTCGAAAGTGATCTCGAAACCGTCGTCGCGGCGCTCGAGCGCCAGCATGCGGGCAAGCGTCTGTTGCTGCTCATCGACGAGGCCGATCCGTTCTTCCGTGCCGATGCCGCGCGCGACTACGCCGAGCTGTCGGCGATGCGCGCGCTGTCCGAGGAAGGACGCTGCCACTTCCTGCTCGCGGGGTTCTGGGATCTCTATGCGGCGGCGGCGCTCGACTATCAGTCGCCGCTGCGCAATTTCGGCGAGACGATCAGCGTCGGCGGGCTCGAACCCGAAGCCTGCCGCGAACTCGCGACGGTACCGCTGGCCGTGCTGAATCTGCGCTTCGCCGAGGCGGCGCTGGTCGAGCGCATCGTTACCCAGAGCGGACGCCGCGCGAATCTCGTCGCGATCCTCTGCCAGGAATGCCTCGAAGCGCTGGATCGCGGCGGCAGCGTGATCGAAGCGGCCGATGTGGAACGCGCGCTCGCGTCGCAAGCAGTGCTCGACGCGCTCGCGGGCTGGGGACGGCTCAGTCACGACGAGCGCGCGTCGCGGCTGGATCGCATCGTTGTCTACCGCGTCGCGGAACAGGGCAGCACGACGCTGGCGGACATGGTCGAACTGCTGCGGCCGCACGCCGACATCGACGTGGAGACGCTGCGGCGATCGTTCTCACGTCTGCAACTCGCCTACGTGCTCGAACGCCAGGGCGAGCATTTCCGCTACGCCGTGCCGCTGTTCGCGCGCCAATTCGAGGCGGCCGAAATCCCGGTTCTGCTGTCGGAAGAACTGCGCCAGTTGCGCTGATCGGGGCGGCGGCGGCGAAAACCCCGGCGCGGAACGTAAAAAACGGCCAGAAACAAGGGGTTCCGGCGCAGATCCGGGGCCGTTCCATGGTATGCTTACGCGTTATTTTCGGTGCCCGCCCGCAAGGCCGGGCCGCACGGCAGCAAGCGTCAGAACCCTGGAATCCCGATGGCGGAACTAGCCAAAGAAGTCATACGCGTCAATATCGAAGACGAGATGCGGCAGAGCTACCTCGATTACGCCATGAGCGTGATCGTCGGACGCGCCCTGCCGGACGTTCGCGACGGCCTCAAGCCCGTGCACCGGCGCGTGCTGTTCGGCATGTATGAGGTCAACAACTTCTGGAATCGCCCTTACGTCAAGTGCGCGCGCATCGTCGGCGACGTCATGGGTAAATACCATCCGCACGGCGACGCCTCGATCTACGACACGCTCGTGCGCATGGCGCAGGACTTCTCGCTGCGCTATCCGCTGATCGACGGTCAGGGCAACTTCGGTTCGATCGACGGCGACGCCGCGGCGGCGATGCGTTACACCGAATGCCGCCTCGACCGCATCGCTTCCGAGCTGACCGCCGACATCGACAAGGAAACCGTCGATTTCCAGCCGAACTATGACGAAAAGGAATTCGAACCGACGGTACTGCCGACGCGCGTGCCGAACCTGCTCGTCAACGGCTCGGCCGGCATCGCGGTCGGCATGGCGACGAACATCCCGCCGCACAATCTCACCGAAGTCATCGATGCGACAGTCGCGCTGATCGACGCGCCGGAACTCGGCATCGACGACCTGATGCGCTACGTGACGGGTCCGGACTTCCCGACCGCCGGCATCATCAACGGCGCTTCCGGCATTGTGGAAGCGTATAAAACTGGCCGCGGCCGCATCCTGATCCGCGCCAAGACCGATATCGAGATCGAAGCGAACGGCCGCGAGACCATCGTGGTTTCGGAGCTGCCGTACCAGGTCAACAAGGCGCGGCTCATCGAGAAGATCGCCGAGCTGCACAAGGAAAAGAAGATCGAGGGCATCGCGCCCGACGGTCTGCGCGACGAGTCGGACAAGGACGGCATGCGCATCGTCATCGAAGTCCGCAAGGACACGATGGCCGACGTGCTGCTGAACAACCTGTTCCAGCAGACCCAGCTGCAGGTCACGTTCGGCATCAACATGGTCGCGCTCGTCGACGGCCAGCCGCGTCTCCTGAGTCTCAAGGAAATTCTCGAGGCATTCATCCGCCACCGCCGCGAAGTCGTCACGCGGCGCACGATCTTCGAACTGCGCAAGGCGCGCGCCCGCGCGCACATCCTCGAAGGCCTCACCGTCGCGCTCGCCAACATCGACGAGATGATCGAGCTCAT
>CAMLSI010000391.1 GCA_946482585.1 uncultured Lysobacteraceae bacterium | reverse complement strand
CTGCGATCGACGCGGACCGCGGGGACGCCAGGAAAGCGATCAAATCGGCCACTTCTTGTGGTTTGGCGGGTCGGCCCACTGGAATTCCTCCCAGCCAATCCATCACGATTTTCTTGCCGCCCTCGTAATCCGTTCCAGCCTCTGCAGCCATCCGCTGCGCAAACACCACGGAAGCCTCGGTCTCGATCCAGCCCGGTGCAACGCTCAGCACGCGAACTCCCTTCGGCGTCACCTCTCTCGCCAGAGACTTGCTGTAGGTCGTGAGAGCCCCCTTGGCCGCGGCGTAGGCGGTAGTGGACTCGGGCAGAGGCAGCACGCGCTGGATGGAGCTGACGTGGATGATGACGCCGGAGCCCTGAGCCAGCATCGCTGGCAGCAGCGCACGATCCAGGCGTACGGCAGGCATCAAGTTCAGGTTCAGCTCGGCGAACCAGTGCTCATCACTGATCGCAGCGAAACCGCCAACGGGAGTCTTCGAACCGCCGAGCACGTTGATCAAGATGTCGACCCCGCCCCAATCCTGCAGGACGGTCTGAGCAAGGTGACTCGTACCTTCCGCGGTCGACAGATCGGCAGCCACGTAGTTGACGCCCTCCACCGGCTCCGCTGGCACGGTGCGCGCGGATGTCGCCACCCGAGCGCCGGCCTCCGCAAGGGTTTTCACGACTGCAGCGCCAAGGCCCAGCGTGCCGCCGGTGACCAATGCCCGCAGGCCGTTCAGGTGAAGGTCGAAGCTCATGCCGTGATCTCCAGCGATGCGATCAGGCCGCGTACTAGGCGAAAGCGGTAGGACAGAACGATCGGGCTGCCAGGGAAGTTGCCGGTGACGTTGGCACGGACGAGTTGGAAGCCGCCGTCCTCCCGCTCGATGGCGAACGGCACGCTCGTCGCGCTGAACTTGGCCGATGCCTCGGCCATAAAGGCCTTGATGGCGTTGATGCCCGTGTAGGTGTGACCGTCGTCCTTCATGACGGCTTGCGCCGTGAAGCAATGCGCCAGGGCTTCAGGGTTGTGTTCGGCCGCGAAGTACGCGGCAACCGGCTCCGGAAGGGTCAAGGTGTTCATGTCGTTGGCTCCATGGGGTCAATGAAGGCCTCACGATGCGCGCCGGCGTGAATTTAGTGAATATCCTAGAATCTGGATGAGTTATGCAGGAAACGATACATAATGCGTGGATCCGACTTCGCTGAGCTGAAGGCCTTCGTGGCCGTCGTGGAACGCCAGAGCTTTGCCCGGGCGGCAGAGCACCTGGGCCTATCGCCTTCGGCACTCAGCCAGACCATCCGGCAGCTCGAAGGCCGCATCGGCGCGCGTCTTCTGAATCGCACGACTCGCAGCGTCGCGCCGTCGGCCAGTGGCGAGCTGCTCTACAGGCGCATAGCGCCGCTGTTTCGCGAGATGGCCGCCGCAGTCGCTCAAGCCAGCGAGTCAACAGGACAGATGAGCGGCACGCTTCGCATCAACACGCTGGGAATCGCAGCGAGAACCATCATTGCGCCCCGGCTTTCACGCTTCCATCAGGCACACCCTGACGTGGTTCTCGACATCGTGGTCGACGACGCGCTGGCGGATATCGTCGCTGGCCGCTTTGACGCCGGTATCCGTGTGGGTGGGCTGCTCGAAAAAGATATGGTCGCCGTCCGCCTCACGCCGGACCTGAACATGGTTGCCGTGGCGTCTCCTGACTACCTCGCGCGCCGAGGAACGCCCAAGTCACCTGCCGAGTTGCACAACCATGCATGCATCAACTGGCGGCTCCAGACGGATGGTCGGCGCTATCGCTGGGAGTTCAAGAAACGAGGGCAACGACTCGAAGTGGCGGTGGACGGCCCCGTCGTCACCAATCATGCCGACATCGGTGTTGCCGCTGCGCTGAACGGGCTCGGCATTGCCTATCACTTCGAGCGAGATGGCGTGGGCGAGCTCCTGGCCCAGGGACGGCTGGTCCAGGTCCTGCCAGACTGGTCGATTTCGCGCCCTGGGCTGTTCCTCTACTATCCGAACAGGCAGCATCGACCAGCCCTCCTCGGTGCGTTCATCGACTGCCTTTTGGATCGAAAACCGTTCGATCGGCGCTAGGCCCTGGGAAGGATGTCGAAGAGCGACGACGTGGCAAGACTTGAACTGCGCACAGACTCGCTCCAAGCCACCCCGATCTTCCTCCAAGCCTCATTTCGCTGGTGGCTTCGGCGTTGCCCGCCCTCTCCTCTTGCAACCACGATCCCCGCCATGAACGCCTCCAGCATGCGCGGGATCATTTTCTCTGCATCGACTGCCGCTCGATACTACGCACCACTTGCACGCGGCTCTGCCCGTAGCTGACCTGACTGGTGTGACGCCCGAGGATCCGCGACCTGGCCGTAGCCCATCGCAAAGCACAAGAAAACCGCTGCAAGCAGACTGAAAAAACTCACTCCCACTCGATCGTGGCCGGCGGCTTCCCGCTGATGTCGTAGACGACGCGCGAGACGCCGCGGAGTTCGTTGATGATGCGCGTCGAGACGGCGCCGAGGAATTCGTACGGCAAGTGCGCCCAGTGCGCGGTCATGAAGTCGATGGTTTCGACGGCGCGCAGCGCGATCACCCATTCGTAAGCGCGCGCGTCGCCGACGACACCGACGGACTTCACCGGCAGGAATACGGCAAACGCCTGGCTCGTCTTGTCGTAGAGATTGTGCGCGCGAAGTTCGCGGATGAAGATGTCGTCGGCGCGCTGCAGCAGTTCGACGTATTCGGCCTTGACCTCGCCGAGAATCCGCACGCCGAGGCCCGGGCCCGGGAACGGATGGCGATAGACCATCTCGCGCGGCAGGCCGAGTTCGACGCCGAGGCGGCGCACTTCGTCCTTGAACAGTTCGCGCAGCGGCTCGACGAGACCGAGCTTCATGTGCTCGGGCAGGCCGCCGACGTTGTGATGGCTCTTGATCACGTGGGCCTTGCCGGTCTTCGATCCGGCCGACTCGATCACGTCAGGATAGATGGTGCCCTGTGCCAGCCACTTCACGTCGGTGAGCTTGGCCGATTCTTCCTCGAAGATCTCGACGAACAGACGTCCGATGATCTTGCGCTTGGCTTCGGGGTCCTCGACGCCGGCAAGCGCGGCGAAATAGCGTTCCGCCGCGTTGACGCGGATCACGTGGACGCCCATGTGCTCGGCCATGGTCCGCATGACCTGATCGCCTTCCTGCCAGCGCAGCAGGCCAGTGTCGACGAACACGCAGACGAGCTGGTCGCCGATCGCACGTTTGAGCAATGCCGCGACGACGGAGGAATCGACGCCGCCCGAGAGGCCGAGCAGCACCTTGTCGGAACCGACCTGGGCGCGCACGCGCTCGGCAGCGTCCTCGATGATGTTGGCGGCCGTCCACAACGTCCTGCAGGCGGCAATGTCCACCACGAAACGGCGCAGCAGCTCAGCGCCCTGCTTCGTATGCGTGACCTCGGGATGGAACTGCACGCCGTAGTAGCAGCGCGACTCGTCGGCCATCGCCGCATACGGCAGCGACTCGGTCGCGCCGACCGCGCGGAAGCCCGCCGGCAGGGCGACGACGCGATCGCCGTGCGACATCCAGACGTCGAGCGCGACGCGCGCGGCTTCCGCATCGGTATCGCGCTGCGGCCCCTGCTCGCCCATCCAGGATTCGCCTTCGCCGTAGGCCGGCAGCCTGCCGGTGTCGCTGCCGAGACCGCGGAACAGATGGCATGCGGTGTCCGCATTGACTTGCGCGTAGCCGAATTCGCGATGATGACCGCCCTCGACCTTGCCGCCGAGCTGCTCGGCCATGGTCTGCATGCCGTAGCAGATGCCGAGCACCGGCACGCCGAGATCGAACACGACCTGCGGCGCACGCGGCGAATCGGCTTCGGTGACGGACTCGGGACCGCCGGACAGGATCACCGCGCGCGGCGCGAAGGCCGGGATGTCGGCCGGATCGTGGTCCCAGGCCCAGATCTCACAGTAGACGCCGATTTCGCGGATGCGCCGCGCGATCAGCTGGGTGTACTGCGCGCCGAAGTCGAGGATCAGGATCTTGTCGTCGTGGATGTTCTGCATGGCTTGCCGGGAACTCGTCGCGTGTTGCAAGGGGCGTAAAAAATTCGGGGACCCGCAGGTCCCCGTGTTCGATCAGTCCAGACGGTAATTCGGCGCTTCTTTCGTGATCGCGACGTCGTGCACGTGCGATTCGCGCACGCCCGCGCTGGTGATGCGCACGAACTGCGGCTTCACGCGCAGTTCGTCGACGGTCGCGCAACCGACGTAGCCCATCGACGCGCGCAGGCCGCCGACGAGCTGATGCACGATGTTGCGCAGCGGGCCGCGGTACGGCACGCGTCCTTCGATGCCTTCGGGTACGAGCTTGTCGGCGTCGGCTTCGTCCTGGAAATAACGGTCCTTCGAACCCTTCTGCATCGCGCCGAGCGAACCCATGCCGCGATAGCTCTTGTACGAGCGGCCCTGATACAGCTCGACTTCGCCGGGCGCCTCTTCGGTGCCGGCGAACATGCCGCCGATCATCACGCAGGACGCGCCGGCGACGAGCGCCTTGGCGATGTCGCCCGAATAGCGGATGCCGCCGTCGGCGATCAGCGGTACGTTCGAATCGCGCAGCGCTTCGGCCACCATGCTGACCGCGGAAACCTGCGGCACACCGACACCGGCGACGATGCGCGTCGTGCAGATCGATCCCGGACCGACGCCGACCTTGACTGCATCGGCGCCTGCGTCCACGAGCGCGCGCGCCGCATCCGCTGTGACGATATTGCCGCCGATGACCTGCATTTCCGGGAAGTTCCGCTTGACCCAGGCGACGCGGTCGAGCACGCCCTGCGAATGACCGTGCGCGGTATCGACGACGATGACGTCGACGCCGGCTTCGACGAGCGCGGCCACGCGATCTTCGGTATCGCCGCCGACTCCGACCGCCGCGCCGACACGCAGGCGTTCATGCTTGTCCTTGGCCGCGTTCGGGTTGTCGCGCGCCTTCTGGATGTCCTTGACCGTGATCAGACCGCGCAGGCGGAACAGATCGTCGACGACGAGGACTTTCTCGATGCGGTGCTTGT
>CAMLSI010000390.1 GCA_946482585.1 uncultured Lysobacteraceae bacterium | reverse complement strand
TACCGGCGCAGCGGCGACGTCTGGCAGGTCCAGGCGCGCATCGGCGAGACGGCGACGACCGGCATCGCACCCGCCGGGGCAACGTTTTTCGCGCGACACGTCGCGCTGGGCGGCGAGAATCTCGCGGTCGTTTCGGCGAACCACGATCGCGCCGCAGGCGTCGAGGACGCCGGTGCGGTCTACGTCTACACCCTCGGCGCTGCGGGCTGGGCACGTCAGGCGAAACTCGAATCGGCCGACCCGGGCCTGCACTATGGCTTCGGCTCGCCGCTCGCGCTGGCCGGCCAGACGCTCCTCGTCACCGAGCCGCTCGGCAACCTGCTCGCGCAGCGGCCCTCGCGCGTGACTGCGTTCGACAATCTGCCGCTGTCGACGCAGACGCGGATCCTCGATGCCAGTCCTTCGATCGTCATGCAGGGTGACGAAGCCGTCGTGCGTGTCGCGGTCACCGCCGCTGCGGGCGTGCCCGCGGGCAGCGTCGCGGTCGACGACGGGCACGGCAACGGCTGCGTCGTCGATCTCGCGACGACCGACCGCTGCACCCTGCACCTGGCCTATTCCGAGCCGCCCGTGCCGCCGCTGTTCGATCCCTACGCCGCGCGGCTCACGGCGACGTATGCGCCGTCGGGGCCGGTCGCGTACCTGCCGTCGTCGGGATCCAACGCGAGCGTGCTCGTGCTGTATGTCGAATCGCCGCAGGATCCGATCTTCGCCGATGCATTCGAGTCCCCGCCGTAAGCGCGAACGGGTCGGGCTCGCTCATCCCGGCGAGCGACCCGGGTTTCTCACACCTTCGCCGTCTTCCAGCCCCCGCGGGTGAACAGCCACAAGGTGAAGAGGCCTACCGCGGTTTCGGAAACGAACGTCGCCCAGAACACGCCGCTGTGTTCCCAGCCCCGATGCAGCGCGAGGAACCAGGCCAGCGGGATCTGGATGGCCCAGAAGAAGACGACGTTGATCTTGGTCGGGGTCACCGTGTCGCCGGCGCCGTTGAAGGCTTGCACGGCGACCATCCACCAGCCGTAGACGAACAGCGAATACGACAGGATGCGCAGCCATTCGGCGCCTATCGCGACGACCTGGGCATCGTCGGTGAAGAACCCGATCAGGGCCTGCGGAAACACGAAGAACACCACCGACACCGCGACGAGATAGATCATGTTGTACCGGCCTATCTGCCACACGGCGGCCTCGGCGCGGTCCGCCGCGTCGGCGCCCAGACTCTGGCCGACCAGCGTCGCGGCCGCGTTGGACATGCCCCAGGCCGGCATCAGCACGAACATCATGACGCGGATCGCGATCGTGGCGCCGGCCACGGCTTCGTTGCCGATGCTGGCCAGGATGCGCATCAGGAAGATCCAGGACGTCATCGCGATGATCATCTGGCCGATGCCGCCCAGCGACGTGCGCACGATGTGCCAGATCAATGCGCCGCGCCAGACGAGCTGGCTCGCCAGCACGCGGATGTGCTTGCCGCCGCGGAACAGCACCCAGAGCTGATACGCCACGCCGGAGCCGCGGCCGATGACCGTCGCGATGGCGGCGCCTTCGATGCCCAGCGCCGGAACCGGCCCCAGGCCGTGGATCAGCACGGGGCAGAGCAGGATGTTCAGCCCGTTCGCCAGCCACAGTACGCGCATGGCGATCGCCGCATCGCCGGCGCCGCGGAAAATCGCGTTGATCACGAACAGCAGCATGATCACCGCGTTGCTGCCGAGCATCCACTGCGTATAGCGATAGCCGTGCTCCAGGCCCCAGGCGTCCGCTCCCATCAGCCGCAGCAGGTCCTGCGCGTAGATCACGCCGATGACGGCGGGCACAGCCGCTACGAACAGGGCGACCAGGATCGCCTGTACCGCGGTGACGGCGGCCTCGTCGCGACGGCCCTCGCCGATGCGCCGTGCCACGATCGCGGTGACGCCCATGGCCAGCCCCATGGCGACCGAGTACAGCAGGAACAGAAAACTTTCGGTCAGCCCTACCGTCGCCACCGCCGACGGTCCGAGCTTGGCCACGAAAAAGATGTCGACGACGGCGAACGTCGATTCCAGCACCAGTTCCAGCACCATCGGCACGGCGAGCAGGAATACCGCGCGTCGCAGCGGAATCCGGGTGTAGTCCGCCTCGGAACCGCGAATCGCCGTGCGGAGTTCGGCCCATAGCGACGCCGGGCTGCGCTGGGCGTCGTCGTCTTGGGGCGATCGCTGCGGGACGGTTTCGGGTTGCATGCGCCTTGCTCCTGTTCACGACCCGACGCCTGTCGGGTTCGTCGGTACGCGTCGAACGACAGGGTGACGGATCGACATCGTCATGTCTGCCCCGGAAGCGGACTCGGCCCGATCGAGCCTCATGAAGCGCTCAGCCGCCGGATGGAGCCATGAGCGCCGATCGGGAGCCGCGCCGTGGCGCATGCGGTTGTCGCACGCCGGTGCTGCGCACTGATTGCAGGGAGCCGGCTCCTGTCAGGGCGCTGCCGGTTCCTCCAGCGCCGCCGCGGCGGCGAGCCCCGACACCACGCCGAGCGACGGATCGCCGACGACCAGCGGCACGTCCGGAAACTGCGCGCGGATCGCGTGCTGGATGGCCGGTGCGCGCGACGAGCCGCCGGTCAGGAAGATCGATTCGGGGCGCTCGCCGATATCGCGCTGGGCGCGTTCGAGCAGGTTGCGCAGCCGGTCGAGGAAATCCGAGTACGCCGCATCGAGATGCGTGCGGTCGAGATCGAGCGCGAGCCCGGGTTCGATGAACGCGAAGTCGACGCGGCCCTGCGCATGGGCGCCGAGATGGATCTTCATCCGTTCGGCCTGACGGTTCAGCTGCGAGGTCATGCCGAAGCGTTGCAGCGCGGTCAGCCGCTGGCGGAACGGCGTGGCGGCGTTGCGATAGTCGTGGCTGCGGAACTCTTTCTGCTGCGGCGGGCTGTGCACGCTCGCCGCTTCGCGGAAATGATGGACCGGTATGCCCGGATCACCGCGGCCGAACAACGGCATGAATGCGTGCAACGACAATTCGATGTCGATGTCGGTGCCCCCCTTGGGCAGACCCCAGCTGCCGAAGATGCGCGGCGCGCGCTCGGCGCCGCCGACCAGCGCGTAGGCGACGTCCGTAGTGCCGCCGCCGACGTCGACGATCAGGCTGCGCTCGGGCGTGTCGCGCTGCGTGTGGTAATGCATCGCGGCGGCGGCGGGTTCTTCCAGGAACGACACCTCCTCGAAGCCGGCGGCGTTCGCCGCTTCCGTCAGCATGTCCAGCGCCTGCTGCGTGCCCAGCGGTCCGAGTGCGCTCTTGAACTCGACCGGCCGGCCGAGTATCGCCGCGCGCACCGGCCTGTCGAGCTGGCGCGTCGCCGACAGACGGATGTGCTCCAGCACGTGGGTGGCGATGTGCAGGATGATCTTCTTCGCGTTCGGCAGCAGGTTGTAGCCGAGCATCGATTTCGGCGATTCGACGAGATGGCCGTAGCCGTCGCTGATGTACGCCTCGATCGCCTCGTCGCCGAACACGGCGTCGTTGACGCTGACGGCGGCGCCGCGCGATTCGCGCACGCGCCGGTCCATCCAGCCGGCGCGCACGCTGCGCAGCGCGGCCGCGCGCAGCTGGTCGTCACTGCGCTGTACCGGCTCCGACACCAGTGCGAGCGCTGCGGCACGGCGTTCGGCCGGCAAGGCATTCGCTTCGGCGACGCGGCGGCGCCAGGCGTCGGCGGCCATGCGCTGCGACGCACGCGCCGAACGCACGTGAGCCTCGACTTGCGCATCGAGCTCGTCGGTCAGCACGAAGTCGTTCGGATCGGGCACCGTGGCCGGAAAGAACACGGCCGTGCGGAACTGTTTCTCGTCGCCGAAACGGATGCCGTGCAGGCGGCCGCCGACGGATGCCGCGGCGGCCGAATAGCTGGTACCGAAGTCGATGCCGATCCGCATGAAGTGCACCCAGGTTGCGAGGGCGCGCGAGTGTAGGGGCGGTCGCGGCGCAATGCGAGTGCCGCGTGTTGCCCGCGATGCGCGCAGGAACCGGATGGCCGCGGCGCTCGCACACGCTCACGATCACGGTTGCAAACAGGCCAAATGTGTCCTGAATACCAATTAGCGTGCCGCGTCGGCGTCATTGGCGCTCGCCTTCCGTCAGCGATGCGCCCAGGCTGTCTACCGGATCACCCGACTTCCACTCCCTCGATCGCAACGACGCACGCGCATGCACAACGCACTGCTTTTTCTGATCCTCGTCGCCACGGGCGCTGCCGCGCAAACGCCGGAACCGCCGCGTCAGTCGCTGGCCGACGCGTGGTGGACCGGCCCGATGCTGGCCAACTCGGCGTCGACGCTGCCGCAAGGTCACTATCTGATCGAGCCCTATCTCTACGACGTTCGCAGCAGCGGCACGTTCGATCGCGACGGCGACCGGCACGCGACCGGACGCTCGCACGGCTACGGCTCGCTGACGTACATGACCTACGGCGTCACCGACACGTTTTCGCTGAGCCTGATTCCCACCTTCGGCTACACCGATCCGGCGCAGGGCCGCAGCAGCTCCGGTATCGGCATGGGCGATCTGTCGGTGCAGGGACAGTACCGCCTGACCCAGTTCCGGCCGGGGCATTGGCTGCCGACGATCTCGGTCGCCCTGCAGCAGACCTTTCCGACCGGCAAGTACGATCGTCTCGGCGAGCGCGCGAGCGACGGCCTGGGCAGCGGCGCGAACACGACCCTGCTCGGCGTCTATTCGCAAACGTATTTCTGGATGCCGAACGGACGCATCCTGCGCATGCGCCTGAACCTCACGAAAGACTTCTCCGATCGCGCGAACATCGCCGACGAAAGCGTCTACGGCACCGCCGACGGCTTTCGCGGCCACGCGCGGCCGGGTTCGAGCTTCGTCGTCAACGCCGCATGGGAATACAGCGTCACGCGGAACTGGGTGCTCGCCCTCGATGCGGTATACCGCCGCACGGGCAACACGCGCGTGCGTGGCGTCGATGCGGACGGCACACCGACCGTGTTCGATTCCGGTTCGAGCCGCTCCTTCGCGCTCGCGCCGGCGATCGAATACAACGTCACTGCGAACGTCGGCGTGCTGTTGGGCGTG
>CAMLSI010000389.1 GCA_946482585.1 uncultured Lysobacteraceae bacterium | reverse complement strand
CCTGATGCGGGAACCGGCGCTGGTCGGCGATTGCGTCGCGGCGATGCGCGCGGCGGTGCGGATACCGGTGACGGTGAAGTGCCGCATCGGTGTGGACGAGCAGGACGACTACCACGACCTGCAGCAGTTCACACAGCAGATGATCGCGGCCGGCGTCGAGGTGCTGATCGTGCACGCGCGCAAGGCCTGGCTGAAGGGCCTGTCGCCAAAGGAGAACCGCGAGGTTCCGCCGCTCAACTATCTGCGCGTGTATGCGTTGAAAAAGGAATTTCCGGACTTGTGCGTCGTGATCAACGGCGGCATCACGACGACCGAGGCGGTCGCGGAGCACCTGCGCCACGTCGACGGCGTCATGCTCGGCCGCGCGGCGTACCACGACCCGTACGTGCTTGCGCGGGTCGAGCACCTGCTGTACGGCGAGGCGCTGCCCGAACGCGATGCGATCATCGAACGCCTGCTGCCGTATGTCGAAGCCGAACTCGCGCAGGGCACGGCGCTCAAGCACATCACGCGGCATCTGCTCGGGCTGTATCAGGGTTTGCCGGGCGCGCGCGGGTTCCGGCGCGTGCTCAGCGAACGGGCGCATCGCAACGACGCCGGCATCGAAGTGATACGTGCGGCGCTGGAACATCGTCATGCGTCGCCGGCTGCGGCCTGAGCGACGGATGTTCGCGGCGGTTGCGGCGCTGCTGCTGCCGGCGCTCGCGGCCATGGCCGCGCCGCGCGTGGACGGCCCCGCGCCGACCTCGCGCGAGCGGCTCGACTGGATCGCGCTGCGCCGCTACAGCACGGCCGACGGGTTGCCGCAGAACACGATCAACGCGCTCGCGCAGGATCGCGACGGCTACGTCTATGCGGGCACCGAAGACGGTCTCGCGCAGTTCGACGGCCGCCACTGGTCGCGTATCGCGCTGCCGGAACGCGCCGGCGTGCGGCCTTACGTCACGCACCTGGCGTCGACGGACGACGGCGCGCTCTGGATCGGCACGGACAGCGTCGGACTCTGGCGCCGCGATACCGACGGCCGCATCGAAGCCGTCGCCGGTCTGCCGCTGGAGCTGCCGCTCGAAGCGCTGCTCGCGCGCGATGCGCGCGGCGTCTATGCGGGCACGCCGCGCGGCGTCTATCGCTGCGAACGCGACAATTGCGAAGCGATCGCGGCGACCGCGTCGCTCGAAGTCGCGGTGCTGCTCGCCGGCGATGGGCCGAACGGCGCCGCGCTCTGGATCGGCACGAACGAAGCCGGGCTGTACCGGCTCGATGATCCGGAGGGCGAGGCGACACTGGCCGACTGGCGCCTCGGCAAGGCCGACGGCCTGCCGAACGACGCGATCCGCGGCCTCGCGCTCTGGGGCGGCGCCGGCGGACGCGATCTGTGGATCGGCACGGGACGCGGCCTCGCGCGGCTCACCGCGGATTCGCTGGTCGTCTACGACGCGGGCACGGGATTTCCGGAAGGCACCGCCGCGCCGCTGCTGCCCAGCTACGAACGCGACGGCACGCCGGTGCTCCGCGTCGGCCTTGCGCGCGCGGGCCTGGCCGAAGTGCGCGAAGACGGCCGCGTGCGCCTGGTCACGCGGGCCGAAGGTCTGCCCGAAGACGGCGTGCGCAGCCTGCTCGAAACCGGCGGGACCGAAACGCATCGCGTGCTGTGGCTCGGCACGACGTCCTCAGGCGTCGTGCGTCGCGAGCCCGGCCGCTGGGCGGCGCTCGACGAGCGTCACGGCCTGCCGCACCGCGTCGTGTTCGGCGTCGGCACGGTCGAGTTTCCCGACGGCGTGCCATCGCCGTGGATAGGGACGGTCGAAGGGCCGGCGCGCTGGATGGGCGGCGCGTGGCAGCGCTTCCTGCCGAAGCCCTACGAGCGCAGCACCGTGTTTGCGATGCAGCGTGACGGCGCGACGCTCTGGCTCGCTTCCGATCAGGGACTGATCGGTCTCGGCCGCGGCAGCATCCGGCATTTCAGCGTCGACAACAGCGGATTGCCGGGCATGACCGTGCTGGACGTCGCGGCGCAGGACACGCGCGACGGGCACGTCGTCTGGATCGCGACGCGGCACGGACTCGCGCGATTGCGCGACGGCAAGATCGCGCCCGAGCGATTGCCGCTCGCCGATGGTTCGCCGACCGTGCGCAAACTGCTGCTCGCGCCCGCGTCCGATGCGCGCGAACGGCTCTGGGCCGCGACGTCGGCCGGTCTCGCGTGGCGCGGCGACGAGGACTGGCAGTCCGTGCCCGAGGACTGTCTGCCGAGCCCCGAACTCCTCGACATCCAGTTGCAGCGCGACGGCGCGCGCAGTGCGCTCTGGGTCGCGAGCCGCGGCGGTATCGTGCGCGTCGACCTCGGCGGCGAAATTCGCTGCGTGCGGCTGCCGGCCGAAGCGCGGCCGGCCGGGCAGATCTATCAGCAGGCCGTCGATGCGGCCGGAAGGCTCTACGTGTTCGGCTCGGACGGCGTCACGCGCTACACCTTCGCCGACGCGCTCGCGGCCGAGCCGGAACTGAAGGACGTCACGCGGTTCGGCATGGAAGACGGTCTGCCCGGGCTCGAATTCAATCGCGCGAGCCATGTCGACGCGCAGGGTCGCGTCTGGGCCGGCGGCGTGGACGGACTCGCGCTCTACGATCCCGCGCAGGAATCCGCGGCCGGTCCCGCCTCGCCGCTGCGCCTGCGGCTCGCGGCGACCGAGCGCGGAACGCCGCTGAAGTCCGGCACCGTGCTCGCCGCCGGCGACGACAGCGTGCGCGCCGAGGTCGCCCTGCTGGCCTACGAGCGGCCGCAGGAGATCCGCTACAACGCGGAACTGCTGGGCCTGCGCGATCACAGTCCGGAGTGGAGCAGCGGCTCGCGTTTCCAGTTCAGTCGACTGCCGCCCGGCGATTACACCCTGCGCCTGCGCGCGCGCGACGCGTTCGCGGTCGAGGCGGAGCCGATCGAGATCCCGTTCCGCCTGCGCGCGCCATGGTGGCAGACGCCGGTCGCGCTGGCCGGATTCGGTCTCGGACTGCTCGCGCTCGGCGTGCTCGCGGGCCGCTGGCGCAGCGTGGCGACCGCGCGCCGGGCACAGCGCCTGCAGCAGGAAGTCGCGATGCGCACGCGCGAGCTTGCCGAAGCGAATCGCCGCCTCGAGCATGCGTCGCTGACCGATCCACTGACCGGGCTCTGGAATCGGCGCCATTTTTCGCTGCAGATGCCGGCGGAATGCGCGCGCGCGCTGCGGCGCTGCGAAGACGGCGACCGCGACCATGCGCTCGGGCTGATGCTCGTCGACTGCGACCACTTCAAGCGCATCAACGACGTGCACGGCCACGCGGTCGGCGATGCGGTGCTCGTCGAGATTGCGGCGCGGCTGCGCCACCAGGCACGCGACGGCGACATGCTGATGCGCTGGGGCGGCGAAGAATTCCTGCTCGTGCTGCGCGACACCGATCGCGACGGACTCGCCGGCGCGGCCCAGCGCGTGCTCGGTTGCGTCGCCGACCGGCCTTTCGTGTTCGCGGTCGAGCCGCTCGCAGTAACGTGTTCGCTCGGCGTCTGCGCTTTTCCGTTCAATCTCGATGCGCCGTTGGCGCAGAGCCTCGACGACTGCCTGCGTCTCGCCGACGCCGCGCTCTATCACGCCAAGCGCCAGGGGCGCGACCGTGCCGTGCTCGTCACGCCCGAGCCCGGCGGCGGTCCGCACTGGGTCGAAATTCTGCGGGGGACGCAAAATTCGCCGATACCGTAGACCGGGTCGAACCGCAGGCGAAGCGCAAAAACCCAACCCAACCATCGGCTTCGTCGTTCCGGAGGCACCGTGATCACCCGTTCCATCGCCGAATTCCGCACGCGCGCCGCCGCGCTCGAACCCCGCGCCCCGGGATGCGCGCGCGGCGCGTTTCTCGTGACGCCGCACGGATTCCATCTCGCCGAGCAATCCGCGAGCGACAACCGCTACATGGCGATGGACGCCGGCGTCGATCCGCGCGCCGCGCTGGCCGAACACGCCGCGCTGGCCCGGCGCGTGTCGGCACTGCTGCCGACGGTCTGCTTTCCGGGCGATCCGGCCACGCCCGACGCGGTGTTTCCGAACAACGTGTTCGCGACGGCGCCGGGCCGCCTCATCGTCGGCCGCATGCGCCATCCGGTGCGCCGGCGAGAAGCGGAACGGCCCGACATCCGCGGATTCTTCCGCAATCTGGTCGGTTATGAAGAAGTGGACTTGTCCACGATGAGCGGCGTCGCGGAGCTGACCGGCAGTCTCGTCATCGATCGCGCGCGCGGCATCGGCTATTGCGGCCTCGGGGAGCGCTGTGACGAAGCCGGCGCCGCGGCGATGCATGCCGCGTTCGATCTCGAACTCACGTTCTGCTTCGATCTCGCGCCCGGCGAGTACCACACCAACGTCGTGATGTCGGTGCTCGCCGGCCGCGCGCTCGTGATCGCGCCGGACGGCTTCGCCGATCCCGCCGTCGCACAGGCGATCGCCGCGCTGTATGCACCGCAGACCCTCGTGATCGGCGCGACGCAGAAAGAGGACTACGCCGGCAACTGCATCGCGCTCAGCAACGACGCGGTCTGGATGAGCGAACGCGCCGCGGCCTCGCTCGACGATGCCGGGCGGGCCATGCTCGCCGCCTGGGGTTTCCGCATCGAGGCGGTGGCGCTCGCGGAGATCGAAAAGGCCGGCGGCAGCCTGCGTTGCTGCGTCGGCGAAATCTTCTGACCGGCGCGCGTCTATACGAGAAATTTACGTTTCCCTGGGGGTTTTCCGGCGCGCGTGCAGTTCAGGTGCAATTCAATTCGCGCTATCGAGACTCGGGCCCTCTCGCTAAGATGAACGCATGCTCCGACGCGCTCGCCTCGTGCACCGCCTTCCGCTGCTGATCGCGCTCGTCGCGCTCGGCGCGCCGGCGTCTGCGCAGATGACGCTCGAAGATGCGGTCGAACGGGTGCAGCAGGAAATCCAGGGACGCGTGCTCAAGGCCGAGGAAGTCACGATCGGCAAGAAGAAGCTGTACCGGATCAAGCTGTTGACCCGCGACGGGCGAGTGCAAGTCGTGAAGATCCCCGCGGACGAGAACAAGGAGAGCCGATAATGCGAGTCCTGCT
>CAMLSI010000388.1 GCA_946482585.1 uncultured Lysobacteraceae bacterium | reverse complement strand
TATGCCCCGGCCGATGTTGCAAATCCCGCCGCGCCGTAACCCCGGCCGCGGACGGGCCGCGTTCGAGCCCTCGCCGGCAGCCCGCCGACGCAGGGGAAACACCATGAGCACACTCGTCCTGACCCGCGGATTCGAATGGAAACGCAGCTCCGCGATCGGCGCGACCCTGGCCCTCCACGGCCTGGCCGCGCTGGCCATGCTGGCTCCGCCGGCCTTCGTCGCCCTGCAGAAGACGCAGGACGCGCCGGTACTGCCGATCACGCTCAAGCGCGAGGAACCGCCCCCGCCGCCCCCGCCGCCGGTGCTCAAGGTCGAGCCGTTCAAGCCCAAGGCGCCGCCCGTGCGCACGGTCGCGCCGCCGAAACCCGAACCGGTGCGCGCCGATCCGGTCGTCACCGAAACCCCGACCCTGCAGTCCTACCCGGCCGTGTCCGACCCCGGTCCGGTCGCGCCGCCGGCCGGCCCGGTCGAGACCGCGCCGAGCGCGCTCGGCTACAAGTCGATGAAAGCGGTCGCCTATCCGCCCATTGCCGCGCGACAGAAGCTGGAAGGCACGGTGATGCTGCGCGTGCTCGTCGGTCCCGACGGCGTGCCGCAGCGCGTCGACGTCGAGAAGTCGTCGGGCCACAGCATCCTCGACCGCGCCGCACGCGATGCCGTCATGAAATGGCGCTTCGAACCCGGCACGCGCAACGGTCAGCCGTTCGCCGCCTATGGCCTGGTGCCGATCGCGTTCCGTCTGACCGAACTGTAATGCTCTGCGCACGAGTTGCCCCTCGCACGCGGTCGCCACAGGGATCGTGGCGGCTGCGTGCTCTCATCGCTCCTTCTCCCCCCGACTACGCGAGGAGCGGGTTCGAGCACGACGGATGGCGCGCCTACGGCGGTCCGCCGTTTTCCTGCCCGCGCGAATCCTGCGGCCGCCGTCGTGACGACAGCGCGCCGCCGTCGTCGTCCCAGTAGCCGAACCAGCGCCGCGCGACGTACTTGTAGACGCGCTTGCCGCTCGCCTTCCACGTGCGCGCGAGCCACGAGCGCCGTTTGAGCACGCGGCGCTCGATCGGCGTCAATGCGTCGGGACAGTACGAGCGCTTGTGCTTGAGCAGATGCCGAAGGTCTTCGCGCGCGAGCATGCGGAACCACGCGCCGCGGCGACGACTGACCCAGCAGATCTGGAAATCGAGCACCGCGGGCGAGCCGTCGGTGCGCACGAGCCAGTTCGGCTCCTTGGCCAGGTCGTTGTGCGCGACGCCGCGCGCGCGCAGCGTACGCAGGAGCCGGTGCGCCTCGCGATACCAGCGCGGATCGCGCGGTTGCGCGATGTGCATCGGCGCGCCGGCCAGATAGCTGCGTTCCAGTACCCGGCCGTCCCAGCGCCGCAGCTGCGGCACGCCGTCGAGGCCGCGCAGGCGTTCGAGTCCGTGCGCCTCGTGCTTCGCCGCCCAGCGCGCGAGTCCGCGCAGCAGCCAGTGCGCGCTGCGCGTGTCGCGGCGCACGAAGAGGTCGTCGCCGACTTGTACGCGCTCGATGTGCCCAAACGTATCGGCCTTGAGCAATTCGCAGGTTTCTGTCGGACTGTGCATCATTGCTGCAGCGTAGCATGCGCATCGCGCCGGACATTTCCGCAGGGGATTTCGACAATGACCATGATCCTGTACGTGCTGGCCGCCGCGATGATCGTCGTCGGGCTGCTCGGCACGGTGCTGCCGGCGCTGCCCGGCGTGCCGTTGCTGTTCGCCGGCATGTTTCTCGCGGCCTGGACGGACAATTTCATCCATGTCGGTCCGATCACGCTGGGCGTGCTCGGCGTGCTCTGCGCGCTCGCGATCGCGGCCGACATCGTCGCGAGCCTGCTCGGCGCCAAGCGGGTCGGCGCGAGCACCTGGGCACTCGTCGGCGCCGGCATCGGCACACTCGCGGGATTCTTCTTCGGATTGCCCGGCCTCATCCTCGGTCCGTTCGTGGGCGCGCTGGGCGGAGAACTCATCGCCGGCAGCACGCTCCGGCGCGCCGCGCACGTCGGCGTCGGCACCTGGCTCGGCATGCTGTTCGGCACGCTGGTCAAGGTCGCCCTCGCGTTCGCGATGATCGGCATTTTCCTGTTCGCGCTGCTGATCCCGGCGTCGTAGCCGCTCGCGCGGGTCGACCGCGCAACATCGTCGCGACCTCCGGCACATTGCCGCACACAACGCGTGCGCGACACTGCAGCGTCTCCAAGGAGGAACCCCGCCATGTCACGCCTGCCACGTCTCGCCGCCGCCTGCCTGCTCGCCCTCGCCCTCCCGGCCGCCGCCGACGACTGGGTCGCGCGCAGCAATGCGAATGCGCAGCCGGTCCTGAAGGTGCTCGCCGACTTCACGCCCGAACTCGCGAGCAATCTCGGCCTGCCCGGCTACGACGAAAGCGTGTTCGACCTGAAGCCCGACAACGGCGCGCGCTTCCGCAAGGCTGCCGCCGCCGCCAAAGCCGGTCTCGAGGCCAAGCGCGCGGACGAACGCGATCCGCGTGTGCTGCAGGACCTCGACATCATGATCGACGCGATACAGCGTCAGAGCGACAGCAGCGCGATCAACGAAAAGTACCTGCTGCCGTATCTCGACGTGGGCCAGGCCATCTTCCAGGGCGAATTCACGCTGCTCAACGACGAAGCGTCGGCCAGGAAGCGCGCGGCGGCACTGACGCGCCTGAAGCGCTACGTGGGCCTCGAAAGCGGCTACACACCGGCAACGGAACTCGCGAAGGCGCGCTTCGAGGAGCAGCTCGGAAAGTCCGGCCTGCTGGGACCGGTCAAGGAACAAGTGGAAAAGGCGCTCGCGGCGACGCCGCAGTACGTCAAGGGACTGCGCGACCTCTACGCGAAGCACAAGATCAAGGGCGCGGACAAGGCGCTGGATGCGCTGGAGAAGCAGCTGGCCGATTACGACGCCTGGCAGCGCAGCACGGTGCTGCCGCGAGCGCGCGGCGACTTCCGCCTGCCGGCAGACCTCTACGCCGACAACCTCAGGAACGTCGGCCTCGACATTCCGCCGGAACAGCTGGTGCAGAAGGCGCGCCTGTCGTACGCGGAAATCCGCAACGAAATGCAGGCGATCGCGAGCCAGATCGCGGTCCAGCGCAAACTGCCCGACAGCGATTACCGCGCCGTGATGAAGGCGCTCAAGCGCGAACAGATTCCGGCCGACCAGGTCGAGACCACGTATCACGAAGTCATCGGCAAGGTCGAAGAGATCATCCGGCGCGAACGCATCATCACGCTGCCGGAGCGGCCGATGCTCATGCGCGTGGCGTCGGCCGCCGAGACCGCGGCGCAACCGGCTCCGCACATGGACCCACCGCCGCTGATCGGCAACAAGGGCGAACGCGGCACGTTCGTGCTCACCGCCGGCAATCCCGGCAGCGACGGCAAGTCCGACAGCTACGACGACTTCAGCCACAAGGGCTCCACCTGGACCCTGACCGCGCACGAGGGCCGCCCCGGTCACGAACTGCAGTTCACGGCCATGGTCGAGCGCGGCGTGTCGCTGGCGCGCAGCGTGTTCGCGTTCAACAGTGTCAATGTGGAAGGTTGGGCGTTGTATGCCGAAGCGGAAACCAAGCCGTACGAACCGCTGGAAGGGCAGCTGTTCGCCCTGCAGGCGCGACTGCAGCGCGCGGCACGCGCGATCCTCGACCCCATGCTCAACCTGGGCCAGATCACGCCCGAGCGCGCGCATCAGGTATTGACCGACGAAGTCGGCCTCTCCAACGGCATGGCCACCCAGGAGGTCAACCGCTACACCTTCCGCGCGCCGGGCCAGGCCACGAGCTACTTCTACGGCTACACGCGCCTCATGGAACTGCGCGCGAAAACCGAGATCACGCTGGGTCCGAAATTCGACCGTCTGAAGTTCAACGACTTCGTGATCAATCAGGGACTGCTGCCGCCGGACCTGCTCGACAAGGCCGTCACCGACGAATTCGTACCGCAGTCGGCGAAGTGAAATCGCCACCGCGGGTTGGGCTGAGCCGCGGCTCAGTCCTACCCGCGGTATCGCATCATTCCTGCGGCAGCACGAGCACCTTGCCGTCACGCTCGCCGGCCGCGGCCGCGGCGACGGCATCCTTGATCCGGCTCAGCGGATAGGTCGCCTGCACCGGCGCGCGCAGTCTGCCCGTGGCGATGAGTTTGCCGATCTCGCCGAACACCTCGGCGCGGCGTTGCGGCGTCGCGGTGCGGAACCATTGCGACAGCCAGAAACCGCGCAGGGTGATGTCGCGGAACACGAACGAAGCCGGCGAGATCTGGCAGGGTTCGCCGCTCATCGCGCCGTAGTTCACGAGCGTGGCGCTCTGTGCGAGGCAGCGCGCGAGGTTGTCGGTGGACGCGCCGCCGACCGCATCGATGCCGAGTTTGATCGCGGCGGAATCGGTCGCTTCGGCGACGCGCTTGGCGAGCTTGTCGCCGTCGACGAGCACGATGTCGCCGCCGGCCTTCCTGACCGCGTCGATGGCCGATTCGCGCCGCACGATGTTGACGCAGCGCAGGCCGCGCGCCTTCGCGATGCCGATCAGATAACTGCCGACCGCGGAATTCGCCGCGTTCTGGATGACCCAGTCGCCGGGCTGCAGCGCGACGAAGTCGTTGAGCATCAGCAGCGCCGTCGGCGGATTGATCGCGAGCATCGACAGTTGCTGCACGTCGACGCCGTCGGGCAGCGCGACGAGGCCTTTCGCCTCGGCGATCAGATGCGTGCGCCAGGTGCCGCTGCCTACCGGGAGCAGCACGATGCGTCCGCTCCAGCTCGCGTCGACATCGGCGCCGAGGCCGACCACGCGGCCCACGCCTTCGTTGCCGCCGATCGCCGGCAGCGGCGGCAGCAGGCCGTACTGGCCGGTCAGGGTCAGCACGTCGGACGGATTGATCGGCGCCGCGAGCACTTCGATGAGCACCTGACCCGCGGAAAGCGGCGGCAGCTCCATGTCGACGACATGGATGACGTCCTGCGGCACCGGGCCGCGTTCGGCGTATTCGGCTTTCTTCATGCGCGTTCTCCGCGAGATTTTCGACGATCAGACGATTTCGGCGGGCACGACATAGAGCAGGATCGAAAAGAAATG
>CAMLSI010000387.1 GCA_946482585.1 uncultured Lysobacteraceae bacterium | reverse complement strand
GACCCGCGACAGGGCCGTCTCGATGCGGACACCTCATGATTTCGGTCATGGCCGCCCTGCTCGCCGGGTGCAGTGCCGCGCCGAGGCCGGATTCGCCGCAGCGCGGGCTCGCGGTCGATCTCCGGATCGGCAGCGGCATCGCGCCGCCGCGCGCGCCGCGCGCGGCGGCGATACTGCGCACCGATACGGTGACGCCCCTCTCGCTGTGGCTGCTCGTCACGGATACGGGGTCCGCGACGCCGCGTCCCAGCATCACGATCGAACTCGATGTGCTCGACACGAGCGGCGCGGCGACGCGGGACGCAGTCGTGCAACCCACCCGGCTGCGCACCGACGCGCGCGGCTACGCCGCGCCGGCGACATTCCTCGCGACGCGCGCGGGCGAATTCGTGGTTCGGGCGACCTGTCGCGACGCCGACTTCGCGGTCAGTGCCTACAGCGTGCGCGTGGTCGCGCGCGACGCGGCGACGCCCTGAGAGAAAGCGCTCGGCGCGGCCACTCTTCCCGGGAGCGCCGCGCCGCGGCACCGCACAGGGGAAAAGGCATGGCTACGCGGGAAGAGATCGCACGCGAACTCACGAGACCGGAAAACGGCTGGATCTATCAGGCCGGTTCGATGGAAGCGCCGCTGCGGCGTCCGCTGTTCCTCGACGGCGACCAGTTCCATTTCAGCGCCGGCGACTGCAACTGCCGATTGATGCTGCGCGTCGTCGGCGAGGACGCCGTGCTCGTGCTCGGCGGCGATCTGACCCTGGACTGGAGCGCGGCCAATACCGCGTTCATCGCGAATGCCTACGGCCGCTTCCTGGAATTCAGCGCCGTGCCGGCGGAGACCGACACCGGCTGGTCGATGGTGTACCGCTGCGAATACGACGACCCGCCCCACAACGCGCCGGACGAGGGCGGCGACGGAGACCCGAAGAAATGACGACGACCTCGTTCGACATCGGCCTGCCGTCGTCGCTGCGCTTCGACCAGCGCCTCAGCGCCGAATTCCGCCGCGTCCTCCGCATCGAAGGCATCGACGCTCACATCGTCGGCAACGACGACCGTCTGCTGCTCGACGGCTCGCTGCGCGCCGTGGAATGGCCGCCGAAAGCAGTCCCGCCGGCACCCGATCCGCGGGTGGAGCCCGGCTGCCCGCGGATGGCGGTCCTGAGCGCGCGCGTGCAGGCGATCGCGGCCGTGCTGCCGCGCAAGTTCCTCAAACGGGTCGACGGCGGCTACTGGGCCGCGTCCGTCGGCGACAGCCTCCACGACAGCCGCTTCGCGACCGTGCCCTCCCTGCGCGACAGCGCGCGCGGCACGGCGTTTCTCGTCGGGGCTCGCCATCTCATCACGGCCGCCCACGTCGCCGGTCGCGACGCGCTGCCGCGGCTCGCCTTCGTGTTCGGCTATTGCATCGACAATTTCCGCCCCGCGGGCGACGGCCTGCCCGACCGCTTCTTCTTTCCGGACGAGAACGTGTTTTTTTCGCGCGAGCCCGAGCCGGAAGCGGCAGTGCCTCCGCCGCGCAACGGCGACGACATCGCGCTGATCGAGCTCGATCGCGACACCGCGCGGACGCCCATACCGCTCGCGCCGTCCGCCGCGCTCGTCAAGGACGCCGAAGTCGCGATGATCGGCCACGCGCGCCTGCAACCGGTCACGCTGATCACGGCGGCCTGCAGTTCGCGCCCGCAGCCGCGCGTGTTCGATTTCGACGCGCGCGTGATCCGCACCAACATCGACGCGTTCCAGGGCAACTCCGGCTCGCCGCTGCTGGACCGGCAAGGACGCGCGCTCGGCATGCACGTCAACGCGCTGAGCAACGAAAGCGCCGTCGGCGGCAACAACATCCGGTCGAACGTGCGTCTCGACGAAGGCCGGGCCGTCTCGATCGCGGGGCGCCTGACGCCGATCGTCGCTGCGCTGCGCGCGCTCGGCGTGGACGTTCCGGAATAGGACCGAGATCATGCCGACACCGAACTCGGATCCCGGCCGCGGCAGCGGACTTCCCACGCGCCCGTTCACGCTTATACTCGGCCACAGGTACACGTGTGAGGAGGGGCGCGTGTCGACAGCCGGTATGCCCGTGGCGCAGCCCGCGTCGGCGCGCGAACTCGCGGACCGCATCCGGTCCGGCGATACCGGAGCCGAGCGCGAACTCTATCTGCGCTACGCGCGCGGGCTACGCTTTCTCGTGCGCCGGCGCGACAACGACGACCAGCTCGCACAGGACATCGTGCAGGACTGTTTCCGGATCGCGCTGCAGCAGCTGCGCAGCGGTCGTCTCGAAAACCCCGATGCACTCGCCGGCTTCCTGCGCGGGATCACCTTGAACCTGCTGTCGGAATACCGGCGTGCCGGACGACACGGCACGCGCGCCGATTTCGATGAAGACACGCACGACCTGCCCGTCGACGAAAGCACGGGACCGCTCGAGGTCACCACGCGCAGCGAACGCCGTGGCCTGATCCGCCGGCTGATCGCCGAGCTGCCGGTCGAACGCGACCGGCAGCTGCTCTGGCGCTACTACGTGCTCGACCAGGAAAAGCCGGCCGTGTGTGCGGCGCTGAGCCTCACGCCGGATCATTTCGACCGGGTCCTGCACCGCGCCAAGAACCGCTTCCGCGCGCTCGCCACCGAGCACGGGCTGACACGACCGCTGGACGAACCATGACGCCGAACGCTTCCGACGCCATTTCGCTGCTCGCCGCATTGCTGGGCCAACCCGCGGAGCGGCAGCGCCTGATCGCACGCTATCTGCGCGGCGACATGGACCCGGGCATGCTCGCGGCCTTCGAGGAACACCTGCTCGAAGACGCGGCGCTGCTCGACGAAGTCGAGTCGGAGAAGGTTCTGCGCCAGGCACTGCGGGAATCGCCGCAAGCCCTCGTGGCAACAGGGCCGTCGCGCTGGCGCCTGCCGCTGAGCTTCGCCGCCGGCGGCCTGCTCGGCGTGCTGCTCAGCTATGCAGCGCTGTCGCGGCAAACCGCACCGGCAGCGCTGCCGCTGGCACAGCGCGTCGCGGTGGCGCAGCTGCCGGTCACGCGCGGCGACGAGCTGCCGGTCGGCACCGAACTCGCCGTTGCCGCCGGCACGCGCCAGCTCGTGCTGCGCATACCCGCGACGAACGAACCCGGCCCGTTCCGCCTGCGCATCCGCGACGGCGCCGCACTGCTCGGCAGCTTCGATGACCTCGAGCCCGACGACAGCGGACAGTTCGATGTGCTCGTTCCGCTGCCCGGCACGTCGACGCAACTGAGCTTGGAGCTCGAAGCCTGGCGCGACGGCGCGTGGCGGCAGAGGCCTTCGAGGACGTTGCGGGTGCACACGATACCGGCCGCTCAACCCGTTTCTCGGCAATGACCCAACGGAGCAGACATGGCGTCGATGGACTTCTTCACCGATCGGATTTGGCGCATGCGCGCGATCAACTCGAGCAAGCGACGCATCATCGATTCCCGCGACCTGCTCGAATTCATCCCGTTGCCTCGTAACCGCGCAAAGCTCATCGTGCGCGACGCGAACACGGAACAGCCGACACTGCCCAGCGAAATAAAACTCCGACTCGTCCGAGGTGAACTCATCGGCGAAGACTACGGACGCGAACTCACGTTCCGCCAGAAAGGCGCTGGCTTGGTCATCGAATACGCGGCGGATTTTCTGCTCGGGACCGGCCAGCAGCCCGATGAGGGCGGCGACGGCGATCCGAAATAGCGCGCGCGTCGGGAGATGGCGATGGAGGACGAATCACCGCAGGCCGAACTCGCGGCGCTGCTCGGCGGCGCGCCGATGCGACTGATCACCGAAGCGATCAGAAAGCTCGATCACGACGATTTCGCGTTGCTCCCGCAGCTCATACCGCAGATCCCGATGATCGCGCACCTGCTCAATCTCAGCGTGACCGGATTGATCCTGTCGATCATCGCGCGCGGCAAGCATGGCAAAGACAACCGCATTCCGGTCAGCCAGCTCGATCGTACGGTTCCAATGCACCTGGCCGCGCGCCGCGCCGCATTCGGCGTCGCCTTCGTCGCGAGCGCCGACGTGATTTCTTATGCCGGTTCCGACGCGCGGCTGCTGGCGGCACCAGAAACCATGGACGGGACATACAAGAATGAGCATCGCGTGGCCGCCGCCCATCCTGCGACAGCCTTCCTGGTTTCGGCACGACACGCCGTGTCGGCCGGTCACGCGGTTTCGTTTCGCGACCCCGCCAGTCTGCACCTTGTGTTCGGCTTCGCCGCTCCGTGCAGGATGTCGGCAGCGAACGAGCACTACCTCATGCCGCGCCAGAACGTCGTCGCCGTCAAGCAGATCATCGCGTTGCGTCATGACGAACGCCTCGGAGATATCGCTCTGCTCGAACTCGAAAGCAGCGTCGATAGCGCGATCGGCACGCCGTTACCCCTGGCTCCCTTGAAGTCAACGAAATTGCTGCAAGAAGTTGCCGCGTTGTCTCATGCACGCGCACAGCCGATGAAAGCCGTCATCCGCTCGGTTCCGCCACGAGACGGCTGTTTCACCTATCCGCTGCTGCTCGACGAAAACAACCGATTCATCGGCACGAATCTCGACACCTATCGCGGCAGTTCGGGCTCTCCGGTAATCGACTCGCTCGGGCGCGTCATCGGCGTACAGGTTCGCGGCCTCACTGAACAAAGCGGCGGTCACGAAATCCCTTATGCCGAACTGATTGCCGGTTCATGGGCGACGCGAATCGAGCTGCTACGAGACGCACTCGCTGGCATCGGTGTTCCGCTGCGTCCGGCCTGATTCGCTGGCAAGGAAACGCCAGTGCATGTGGAGGTGACTCATCGAGCTCTTCCCGCCCCAAACGCCGCAAACCCCGCCCAGTAATACGGATGGGCAATGTTCGGGCGCCGTGCAAGTTCGCTCTGCGCCGCAGCGACGGCGTCGGCCGGTTCGGCACCGCGCGCGAGCGCGTCGTAGAACGCGCGCATGAACGCGTTTCCGGATTCGTCGTCCACGCTCCAGAGCGGCGCGACGACGGCGCCGGCGCCGGCGACGCGCAACGCATGCGCGAGGCTCGCGCCGCTGCTGCCCGGCCGCGAGCCGCCGCTCGCGGTGTCGCAGGCGCCGAGCACGACGAGCCGCG
>CAMLSI010000386.1 GCA_946482585.1 uncultured Lysobacteraceae bacterium | reverse complement strand
CGGCTCATACGCAACCTCTCTTGGATGCATCGATCATCGCCTGGCGGTCGATCAGGCGTCCTTGCGACACGTTGTTCGTCGAACCACGATGGCCTTGCGGCGCATGGAAGTGTTCGTTGTAGGCATTCGGCATGTTCGTGCTATTGGGATGTTTGTGATTTTCGAGGAACACGATATTGCGCGGATCGCCCTGCCACTTGCTACCCAGCGCTCCGTTGTTCTTGACGCTGTTGATATGGTGACCGGTGTAACCCATTCCGGACATCACGCTGGAGAGCTGCCCAGGCTTGTTGCCGACCGGTGTGTTGAGAATGGTGGCGATTTCCGAAGGCGACCAATTGCGCGTACCGACGCCGGTCGTCTGCAGAAGATCCTTTTCGAGCGACCATGCTCTGTCGATCGCGTCCTGCCGGCTGCCGGCTTGTGCCGTCAGTTCGTCCCTCGGCTTGTACCGGATGAGCGACGGTACGCACGAGAGTCCGAAGGGATCGGTCCAACTGGTCGGATTCGGCGCATATTGGAACGTATTGATGCCGCCGGCGAGCCCGATCGGATCCTGGCTCAGGAATCGGCCGATATCCGGATCGTAGTAGCGGAACCGGTTGTAGTGCAGCCCGGTTTCGGCATCGAAATACTGCCCCTGGAATCGCAGGTTCTGGACGAGGGGCTCTAGCTGTTCCTGCCAGCGCTCCTGCAGCGTGTTGCCTGCGCCGACGACGACGCGTCGCGCCGGCGTATCGATCGTGGCGATCGAGCCCCAGGCCTTGTAAGTCGCGGACCAGACGAGATGGCCATCGTCGTCGGTCAGCTCGCACGGTGTGCCGAGGTGATCGGCGTGCACGTGGAAGATCTCGACGGCCGGCGACGGCGGCGGCGGCTCTTCGGCGGCGCCGAGCTTGCGCAGCAGCTTCTGGCGGCGCAGCTCGATCGCGGCCCACTGCTCGGGATAGCGATCCTTGAGACTGCGCAGTTCCAACGGCAGCGATGACGGCTCTTCGGTTTTCGGTGGCTGGTCGGTGCTGCGGATCAAGGCCAGCGGCACGAAGCTGTCCGGTTCGTAGAGGTACAGCGTCTGACGCCGCGCCTCGCGCTCGAGCAGCAGACGGTTGCCGTCCCAGGCGAAGTGGATCGCCGCCGTGCGACGCGCTCGCGCGATTCTCGCCAGAACCTGTCGCCGGGACGCCGCATGACCCGACCCGTGTCCCTGTGCCCGGGCCGTCGCCGTAACGGCCGGACCGGCGCCTGCATTCGCCGCATCCGTGGGCGTCAGCGAGTACTTGGCAATGCGCCGTCCGAACGGATCGTAGTCGTAGCCCCAGCACTCGTTGACGACGGTGCCGCGTTCGACGCGCGTGATTTCAGCCTGCTCGAGCTGATGCTCGGCGTCCCAGCGAAAGCGACGAATCTCGTGAGCGCCGGAACGCTTCTCGACGCAATTGCCCCAGGTGTCATAGCGATAGCGGTGCTGCTGGTAGACAGCCAGTCGATTCGGCTTGGCGTCATCCCATCGTTCGGGGTCGTCGGCAGCCGATCGTGTCGCCTGCAGCGGGTTGAAGCCGGCTTCGCGGATGTGCGCTTCGACGTAGGCGCGCCAATCGGTGTCGGTCCATTCGCGTTTCGCTGCGGCGGCGTCATCGCCGGCTGTCCCGGTTGCCGGATCGAGCAGATTGTTTGCCGGATCGAAAGCGAAGCGCTCGCCGCCGCCGCGGCCCAGCGCGGCGAGCAGACGGCCGATCGCATCGTAGTGGTACAGCGTGTTGCCGTGGCGCGCATCCTCGACCTGCAACAGCCGGCCGAGTCGGTCGTAGTGGTAGTGGCGCTGGATGCGCGGCTCTGCGGCGGGCGCCGACGCGTCGGTCTTGCGCGTCAGCTGACGCGTGAGCCGGCCCAGCGTGTCGTGTTCGAAGAACGTCTGCAGTGCGCCCTGGCGGCGCACGGTCTCGCGCTGCAGCGCGTCGCGCTCGAAACTCGCGACCAGCGCGTCATCCAGCGTGATGCGGTCGACGTGGCCCGAACCGTACAGGCTATGCCGCAGCACGCGGCCATCGGGCAGCACGGTCTGGTAGCGGTTGCCGAGGCCGTCGTAGGCGTGCTCCAACGCCGTAGTCAGGCCGCCGCGGGTATGCGTGATCTCGCGCGCCACCTGCCCGGTGGCGGAGTAGTGCAGCTCAACGCGCGCGTGCGCGTTGCGCGCCTGAACGAGCTGACCGTTGATGTTGTAGAGATACCGACTGTGGCGGATCTGCGGGCGCTCGCCATCGGACTTCGCGCTGAGCTTGTCGGTCAGACGGCCCAGCATGTCGCGTTGATAGCGCGTGCGCAGCACCCCCGCCTGCCCTGGCGCCATCCACGGTGCGGCGCCGGGCACGCCGTCGGCGGTTTCGAGCAGTTCGCCGGCTGCGTTGTAGCGATAGTCGATGCGTCGGCCATCGAAGCCTCGTTCACTGACCAGGCGATCGGCCGCATCCCAGGCAAAACGGTGGATCGCCCCGTTCTCGTTGGTCAGCGCCAGCAGACGGCCGTGGACGTCGTAGTGGTAGCGCAGGCTATGGCCCAATGCGTTCTCGCGCACGACCGGTTTGCCGTCGGGCGAGAGGTGATAGCGCGTGGCGTTGCCGGCCGGATCGGCGCGGGCGATGAGCCGGCCCAGCGTGTCGTAGGCCAGCCTTTCGACCGCACCATCGGGATGCGTGACGGCAACGAGACGGTCCTGCCGGTTGATGCGCTGGTACGCAAAGCGCGTCACGGCCCCGATCGCATCGGTGATCTGCACGACGTTGCCGGCTTCGTCGTAGGCGTAACGCGTCGGCTGGCCCAGGCAGTCGCGATACTCGGCCAGACGGCCGGCAGCGTCATAGTCGAGGAAGGACTGACCGCCGCGGGCATCCAGCATGCTGACGACGCGACCGCTGGCATCCAGCGTGTAACAGGTCGTCGCGCCGGCGGTATCGCGCATTTCGACAAGATTGCCGCGCGCGTCGTAGCGGAATTCCGTGCTCTGCCCCAGCGGATCGACGATCGCCAGCGGCTTGCGGTGGTCTTCGCCGTAGCGCATCCGCGTCGTACTGCCGTCGGCACGCGTGACGGCCGTGAGATTGCCGCGCGAATCGTGGGAATACCGCGTCGTGCGCCCCAGTGGATCGATGACGGCCTGGAGGCTGCCGTAGGCATCTCGCAGGAACTGCGTCTCGGCACCGTCCGGCGTCACGAGGCCGGTGTAGTAGCGGTTTTCGTCGTAGCGGTAGCGCGTGACGCGTCCGCTCGCGTCAGTAACGCGGTTCTCGCGCGCGAGAGGATCGTAGGCGAAATGGAAACGCTCGCCGCTCGAATGCGTGTTGACGACGACACGGCCCTGCGGCGTGAGCTGGTCCCACTCGTAACGGGATACGATGCCGCCGGGCTCTCCGTGCTCGACGAGCATGTGATTGGCCCAGGCGAACGTACGCACGATCGCGCCGGACTCGTCGACGACGGCGACGAGATCGCCGGCTTCGCTGTAGCGATACGCGACCAGAACGCGCGATGCCGCGAATCGGCCGTGCGCGTCGGGCGTGCCCGCCAGCTCGGTAACACGCAGCAACCGCGCCGTCTGCGTCGGGCTGCGATCCGTGTCGAACTGCAGACCGACGTAGCGGCCATTGCTGGTTTCGATGACCTGCGGACGATCCTCGGCCGCGTAGTGGATGCGCAACCAATGGCCGTTCGGATCGATCACGCCGAGCAGCACGAGACGCGTGGCCTGAGGCGGGCGATGGTCCGTACCGGTGTCGATCGGACCCGCCGCCAGCTCGCCGCTTGCGCGCAATTGCGCCAGCACACGATCGAACTGCGCGTCCTGTTCGCTTTCCTGCCGGTCGCGTTCGCCGACATGTGCCCAGTCGCGCGGCGACAGGCCGAACACCAATCGCAGCTTTTCCGGCGTCACCAGCTCGCAGCGATTGCGTTCCGGCCGCCGCAGCGTCGTGTGTTCATACGGCGAGAAAAATTCTCCGCCGACGGCCACGAGGGGGAAGCGCGTACGGCGGCCCTGAGCGTCGACGAAGGTAAGCGCCTCGTCCTCGACGTCGATGCGGAAGTCCAGCGGCAGGCTCCAGCCTTGCCCGAGGCAGCTTTCGTGTGGGTTGTTCGATGTGTAGGTGCGTTGCCAGACCAGCGGCAGCGGCGCCCTGATGACGAAATCGAGATCTTCCTCGCCATCCAGCAGTTTGCAGCCGAAGATCGTGTTGACCGGCTTGATCGTCGTCGGACATTTGACGCACGGAATGTTCGACTTGCCGTCCGCATCCTTCCTGACCTTGTCCTTGTCGTCCGGCTTGGGCTTGGGCTTGTCCGCATCCGGCTTGGGCGTCGGCTTGGGCGCGTCGGGCGTGCGGTCCGGCGTGTTCGGCTTGCGCCGCGCGCGCTTGAGCAGATCGCCGATCTTGTCGCCGAGCTTGGCCAGGCGCGGGCCGGCCTTGGCGATCAGCGCGCCCATGCGCGTCGCGGCCGAAGCGGCGCCCTTGCTGACCAGCACGTCGACGGCGACCGCGGCTGCCGCTTCGGCCACGGCAACCTTGGCGGTACCGTACATCTCGCCCATCTGCACCGACATGGGCCTGGGATCGGCCAGCATCGCCGCCAGCGCATCGCGCGCGTCGCACTTCAGCTCGCCGATGGTTTCGCGAAGCCAGTCGACGAAGGCTTCCTTGAGCTGTTCGTAGTCGAGGTTGCGCAGCGTGTCGATCGCTTCGGCGGTCCACTCGTAGGCGGCGACGGCACCGTCGGCGATGTCCCCGAGGATCTCGCCGCTGGCGACGTAATCGGCCGCCCGCCCCAGATCCTGGGCGGCACCGCCGTCGGCGACGTAGTGGTAGCTGTCGACGGCGGCCTGCTTGGTCCAGTCCCAGGCGCCGGACAACCAGTCGCCGATGCCCTTGGCCTGGTCGCCCAGTGTCTTGAGCACGGCCGCGTCGGCTGCACTATTGAAATTGTTCAAAAATCCCAGGGGGTCGTTCTTGAACTCGTTGGCCGCGCGGTCGGCCAGCGCGTACAGCAGCGCTTCGATCTCGGCACCGCAGTCGGCCTCGGGGCCGGACAGCACGCCGGTGTTGATCGCGGCGGGCAGCGTCACGCCATTGGGCA
>CAMLSI010000385.1 GCA_946482585.1 uncultured Lysobacteraceae bacterium | reverse complement strand
GCCTGCAGCCGCACCGACGAGCGCACCGTGCTGCGCTTCTGGGGCATGGGCCGGGAAGGCGAGGTCGTGGCCGAACTCGTCGCCGATTTCGAGCGCGAGCATCCGGGGATCCGGGTCGACGTGCAGCAGCTGCCCTGGACGGCCGCGCACGAAAAACTGCTGACCGCGTTCGCGGGCGACGCGCTGCCCGACGTCTGCCAGCTCGGCAATACCTGGCTCGCGGAGTTCGCCGCGCTCGGCGCGCTGGAGCCGCTCGACGCGCGCGTCGCACACTCGCGCGTGATCGCGCGCGACGACTATTTCGCCGCGAGCTGGGACATCAACCTGATCGGCGGCCGGCTGCTCGGCATTCCGTGGTATCTCGATACGCGCGTGCTGTTCTATCGCAAGGACCTGCTCGCGCGCGCCGGTTTCGCGGCGCCGCCGCGTGACTGGGACGAATGGCGCCGCGCGATGGCGGCGCTCAAGCAGCGGGCCGGCGGCGATGCGTACGCGATACTGCTGCCGCTCGACGAATTCGAGCCGCTGCTGCAGCTGGCCATGCAGCAGGACGAGCCGCTGCTGCGCGACGGCGACACGCGCGGCAACTTCCGCAGCGCAGGCTTCCGTCGCGCATTCGCCTTCTATGTCGACATGTTTCGCGAGCACTGGGCGCCGCCGATGAGCGACACCCAGATCTCGAACGTCTGGAACGAATTCGCGCGCGGCTTCAACGCGTTTTACATCACGGGCCCGTGGAACATCGGCGAGTTCAAGCGACGACTGCCGCCCGAACTCGCCGATGTCTGGGGAACGGCGCCGCTGCCCGGTGTCGCCGGGCGCGGCGGCGGCGTCGCCGGCGGCACCAGCCTCGCGGTGTTCGCGGGTTCGCAGCACAAGGAGGCCGCGTGGCAGCTCGTCGAATTCCTGTCGCGGCCGGAACAGCAACAGCGTCTGCATGCGCTGACCGGCGACCTGCCGCCGCGGCGCAGTGTCTGGAACGAACCCGCGCTCGCCGGCGACACGTATGCGCAGGCGTTCCGCGAGCAGTACGAGGCGGCGCGTCCGGCACCGGCGGTGGCCGAGTGGGAGCGCATCGCGATCGCGATGCAGCTCGCGGCAGAACGCGTCGTCCGCGGCGGTGTCAGCGAAGAGGATGCATTGCAGCGGCTCGACGCCGAAGTCGACGCGATGCTCGAGAAACGCCGCTGGATGCAGGCGAAGGCGGCGTCGCCATGAGAATCCGCCATGCCGCCTGGGGTTTCGTCGCACCCGCGCTCTGCGTGATCGGCCTGTTCTTCGTGCTGCCCGTCGTCGCGGCGCTCGCGCTGAGCTTCACCGACTTCGATCTGTATGCGCTGGCCGATCTCGACAACCTGCGTTTCGTCGGATTCGCGAACTACGTGGCCGTGCTGCAGACCCCGCTGTTCTGGAAGGCGCTCGCGAACACACTGTATTTCGTCGGCGTCGGCGTGCCGCTGTCATTGCTGCTCGCGCTCGCGGCGGCACTGCTGCTGGATTCGCAGCTCGCGCGCTGGAAGGGCTTCTTCCGCACCGCGCTGTTCGCGCCGGTCGTCACGACCGTCGTCGCGGTCGCCGTCGTGTTCCGCTATCTGTTCCATACGCGCTACGGCCTCGTGAACTACGGTCTGGTCTGGCTCGGCTTCGAACCGATCGACTGGCTCGGCGATGCCGACTGGTCGATGCCGACGATCATCCTGTTCGCCGCGTGGAAGAACTTCGGCTACAGCATGATCATCCTGCTCGCCGGCCTCCAGGCGATTCCGACCGAACTCTACGAGGCGGCGCGCATCGACGGTGCCGGCGCGTGGCAGCGTCTGCGCCACATCACCTTGCCGTTGCTCGCACCGACCCTGCTCGTCGTGTCCATCATCACCGTCGCGGGCTATTTCCAGCTGTTCGCCGAACCCTATGTGATGACGCGCGGCGGTCCGCTGCAGAGCACTTTGAGCGTGCTGTTCTACATGTACGACGAAGGCTTCAAGTGGTGGAACCTCGGCCGCGCCTCGGCCACCGCGTTCCTGCTGTTCGCGCTGATACTCGCGGCGACCGGGCTGATGCTGCGCCTGTCGCGGCGCTGGAGCGCCGCATGAGGCAGCGCATCGCGGCGTTCGCGATCAACGGCGCACTCGTGTCGCTGGCGCTGTTCGCGCTCGCGCCGCTTGCGTGGATGGTGTCGGTGTCGTTCATGGCCAGCGGCGAAGCCGCCGCGTTCCCGCCGCCGCTGCTGCCGCGCGATCCGACCTGGGCCAACTACGTCCAGCTGTTCGCGCGCGACCACATGGGCGGCTACCTGCTCAACAGCCTCGTGCTCGCGGGTTCCGTCACGCTGCTGTCGCTGCTGTTCAATCTCGCTGCCGGCTATGCGTTCGCAAAGCTGCGGTTCCGCGGCCGCGACGCGCTGTTCCATGCGTTGCTCGGCGCGCTCGTGATTCCGGCGCAGGTCGCAATGATGCCGCTGTTCCTGCTGATGAAGAGTCTCGGTCTCGTCAACACCTATGCCGGCGTCGCCCTGCCGGCGCTCGCGTCGATCTTCGGTGTGTTTCTCGTGCGTCAGTACGCGCGCTCGATACCGGACGAACTGCTCGAAGCCGCGCGCATCGACGGTGCCGGCGAAGCACGCATCTTCTTCGTGATCGTGCTGCCGCTGCTGCGGCCCATCATCGCGACGCTCGCGATCCTGACGTTTCTCGCGAGCTGGAACGATTTCATGTGGCCGCTGATCGTGCTCAGCGATCAGCAGTACCAGACCGCGCCGGTGGCGCTCGCCTCGTTGTCGCGCGAACACGTCATGGACAACGAGCTGATGATGGCCGGCGCCGTCGTGACGGTGCTGCCGGTACTCGCGCTGTTTCTCGCGCTGCAGCGGCACTACCTGCGAGGCCTGTTGCTCGGGAGCGTCAAGGGATGAAGGCGATGCGTGGCGTCGCGGCACCAGTCCTTTTTCTCTGCAATGCCGCTGCGACAGCGGCCGTGGCGGTGCCGCTCATGCAGGATCCGACGCAATGGCATGCGTCGGCGTCGGATCAGGTCGCCGCGAGCCTGCGCGTCGACGACGGCGCGCCCTGCCTCGTCTACGACTTCCGCGGGGTTTCGGGCTACGCGACCCTGCGGCGCGAGGTCGCGCTCGAAGTACCGGAGAACTACGCGTTCACCCTGCGCCGGCGCGGCAGCGGTCCGGCCAACGCATTCCAGTTCAAGCTCGTCGATGCGAGCGGCGAGAACGTCTGGTGGGTCAATCGGCCCGATACGGTGTTGTCGGCGCAGTGGGAGACGCTGCAGTACCGCCGCCGGCACATCGAGTTCGCCTGGGGACCGGGCGCCGACAAGACCCTGCGCCGCAGCGCCGCGATCGAATTCACGATCTACGCGGGGCAGGGCGGCAGCGGCGAACTCTGTATCGCCGATCTCGCCCTGCACGAGCGTGCGGCCGACACGCCGTTGCCGCCACCGGCGGCGACAGCGACGTCGCAGCGCCGGCGCGCACCGGCCGCGCTCGCGCTCGACAATGATCGCCGCACCGCCTGGCGCGCGCGTGCAGGACGCGAGGCGCGGCTGGTCGTCGACTTCGGCCGGCCGCGCGAATTCGGCGGGCTGCTGCTGCATTGGCTGCCGCAGGCAGCGGCGACCGACTATGTGGTCGAGCGCTCCGACGATGCGCGCGAATGGCAGGAACTGCGTCGCGTCGAGCACGGCAACGGCGGCGACGATGCGCTGTGGCTGCCCGAATCGGAAGCGCGGTACCTGCGCCTGACGCTGCAGCGTGCGCAGGGACGCGAGTTCGCGCTGGCTGAGCTCGATGCCGTCGACGTGGCCGGCGGCGCGACCTTGACGCGGTTCCTGCAGCGCAGCGCGCGCGATCTGCGTCGCGGCACCTTGCCGCGCGGCTTTCACGGCGAGCAGCCGTACTGGACCCTGGTCGGCACCGACGGCGCGCGAGATTCCGCACTCCTGGGCGAAGACGGTGCGATCGAGCTCGGCCGCGGCGGCGTCTCGATCGAACCGTTCCTGCTCGATGCGAACGGCAATGCGATCAGCTGGGCCGATGTCGCGCTGTCGCAATCGCTCGCCGAAGGCTATCTGCCGTTGCCGCGCGTGGGCTGGCGCTGGAACGACGTCAGCCTGTACGTCGACGCCTTCGCGACGAAAGAGAACGACGGGACGCAGATCCATGCCCGCTATACGCTGCGCAACGAAGGTGCCGCGCCGCAGCGCGTACGCTTCGTGCTTGCATTGCGGCCGTTCCAGGTCAACCCGCCGACGCAATTCCTGACCACCCCGGGTGGCGTCGCCCGCGTGCAGGCCGTGAGCTGGGAGCCGCCGCGGCGCGCGCTCGTCGTCGACGGAACGGCGAAGGCGTTCGCGCTGTCCATGCCGACGCAGGCATTCGCGAGCCGCTACGACAGCGGACTGGCGAACGAGCGTTTCGTCGAATCGCCGCTGCCGCGCGACCTTTCCGTGCGCGATGCGGACGGACTCGGGTCGGCCGCGCTGCTCTATGAGGCGGAACTCGCGCCGCAGGCCGAGACCGTCGTCGGCTTCGTCGCGCCGCTGGCCGGAGCCGCCGCAGTACTGCCGGCCGATGACGGCGCTTCGTCGACGACTGCGTGGCTACAGTCGCAGTACGAACGCAGCGCGGCGTACTGGCGCGCGCGCCTCGACCGCGTCGAACTCGTCGTGCCGGCGCAGGGACAGGCGCTCGCCGACAGTGTGCGCAGCGCGCTCGCGCACATTCTGCTGTCGCGCGACGGCCCCGCGTTGCGGCCGGGCACGCGTTCGTATGCGCGTTCCTGGATACGCGACGGCGCGATGATCGCCGAGGGCCTGCTGCGGCTGGGCGACAGCGAGGCGGCGCGCGGCTATCTCGCCTGGTATGCGCCGTATCAGTTCCAGAGTGGAAAAGTTCCCTGTTGCGTCGATGCGCGCGGGGCCGATCCCGTGCCCGAGAACGACAGCCACGGCGAGTTCATCCACCTCGCCGCGCTGCTCTGGCGCTACGGCGGCGATGCGAAGCCGTTGCGCGCGTACTGGCCGCGCATCCGCGCCGCGATCGACTACATGGACGGCTTGCGCGCGGCCGAACGCGACGCGGCGCAGCGCGCTCCCGAACGGCGCGCGTTCGCCGGCCTGATGCCGGCCTCGATCAGCCACGAAGGCT
>CAMLSI010000384.1 GCA_946482585.1 uncultured Lysobacteraceae bacterium | reverse complement strand
CTGACGCCTTCCACGCCGGTGAAGCCGTGGAAATGGAAGCTGCATGGGTTCAGGTCGACCAGGTCGCAGCCGGCGTTGTTCACATCCTGCAGTTCCTGGTTGAGGTAGTACTGGCAGGACGCCAGCGACGGCTCCGAAATGACGCGGCTGGACGCCTCGCCATTGCAGACGTAGTCGATGGTGGCCGAATACCAGATCGCGGGGCCGACGATTTCAGCGCTGGCGGCACCGGCGGTGAACAGGGCAGCAACAGCGAGCATGCGGATACAGCGGATAGACATGAAGATCTCCTGTGAGGGGGAGCCTGCGGCGGCGGTGGCGCCGGGGCCGTCGGCACGCTAGGGCCACGCCACGTGGCAACGCGAGAAATAGCGGGGACCGAATCGGGAACGAACCCGGACGGGACGGGGCGACATTCACCACAACCCATTGCCTCAGAAGGTTTTTTCACCACAGCATGCCGATCCCGATGCGGCGGCGGCCGGGCGGCCCGCTCCGCGGCGCCGGATGCCGGGCCGGATCGACCGCCGACATGCGCGGCGGGCGGGATTGCCGGCGGCCCGGAAAGGAGCAGCCGTACCGCCGACCGGAAACGGCGCTGCCCACGCGACGCTCGATCGTGAGCCGCAGCACCCGTGCCCGGCGCTGCGGCTCAACGGCGGCGAGGACGCCTGTCGAACGGCAAGACCGGTGCCGGACTCGGCACCAGACCGCCGGAACTGCCTGGCAGCGCAGCCGGGGGCCGACAGTTGCCGCCTCGCCCATTCTCCAGTCCGCTCCGGCGGTTGCGGCGCTTTCGACCCGGCTTGGTCCCATCGGACGCTTGCATTCCGCGGGCGCTTGACCGTCTGATGCCGTCCGGAGCGTCAGGACTTTCGCATCCGCAGGGGGATTTCCGTCATGAAACTTCGCACGCTGTTTCCGGCCTGCCTGCTCGTCGCGGCCGCGTCGGCGTTCGGGCACGGCCCGTCGCCGCACGATCGCTTCTGTTCCGCCGGTCAGCCGGTCGTCGTAGCGCAGTTCAACTACACGCCGTCGCAGCTGCAGGAGTACGCCGCCTGTCTCGCCGACCCGCTGAACTCCTGCACGGCGGAGATGCCGCCCAACGCCGGCTGCCCGCTGGAGACCTGCGGCGAGTTCGATGACGACTACGGCGTCGCGAACCGGCTGGCCTACAACTACTGCGCGACCTTCGCCCTGTCGTCATCGAGCAATGGGATCGGCAGCACGCGCGCCGATGTCGACGGCCCGCCGCAGTACTTCTCCGCCGCTCACCATCAGGACTACAGCTTCTCCGGCAGCCTCTACGGCTCCTGCCTGCGCTGCACGGCGACACCGTACGACAGCAAGCGCTGACCGCCGGAGACAGCCTCGGCGGGGACACCCGCAATCCGAGCTCAAATGGGGAAGCTCGAATGGGGACATCCACGATCCGCGAGCTCAGACGGAGGAAGCTCGAACGGGGACACCCACGATCCGCGCTCACGATCCGCGCTTCCCACCGAGCCCGCCAGCGGGCTCGGCAATCCTTCGCGACGACCGGCTGAATCGCTTTTCCGTCAGTGGCTTGGCGCAATTGCTGCCCGCATTGATCCCAAGATTTGCTTGCCGTCCGACGCGCGGAGTGCGATTGATCGCAGGGTCCGCGCGGGGGGGTGCGGACTCTTTTCGACATTGCCCGGGGAACTCTCATGAAGTACCGCTGCAGCCTTGCCTTTGCCCTCTTCGCCGCCAGCCTCTCCGCCTCGGCCCACAACGTGCTTCCCGGCGTCGACTGGTGCGTCAACGGCAAGGCGATCGAGATCGGCGATATCGCGTTCGGCGGAGACGACACCAAGAGCTACAAGCAGTGCCTGATCCGGAACGCGGTGCAGCCGCAGCCGTTCTGTCGCCTGACCTACCACGTCGTGTCGAGCAAACCCTGTCCGCGAGGGATCTGCGGCGAGTTCGACGACGACTACCGCGGGGCGCGCCAGCTCGCCCAGAACTATTGCGACGGCCTCGACGCCGTCACCGATCCGGATTCGCCGTACTTCGGCTTCGAGACCGTGCCGATCTTCACCGGCCCCGACAGCCTGACGAATGCCGCTGCGCACCATTCGACCTACGACGTGGACGATGGGGTCTTCGGGGCCTGCATGGTCTGCGTGGGCACCGAAGCGCGCTGAGCGCATCGGCCGGCAAGGGGCCGGGCATTCCGCTCGCAATGCCCGCGCCCGCGCCCGGGACTCGGGCACCGGCACGCGCCGCCGGCGCCCGGATGCGGAAACGTCACAGCAGCGCGCGGCGCCGCAGGCTGGCCTGGATCGCTTCCGCGCGCGTCCGCAGCGTCTCGCGCTCGGCGGTGTCGAGGCGGCATTCCGACAGCACGTAGTACGCCGTGCGCAGCACTTCGCGCCAGCGCGGCTGACGCGGCAGCCGCGCCAGACTCAGGTAGCGCTCCATCGCGCGTACGCGCAGGCGGCCCTCGTCGATCGTGACGCGCCAGACGCGGCTCTTTTCGGCGAGATCGATGCGCGTGCCGCCGCTGACGCGCTCCCAGATTTCCACCGCGTAGATCATCAGTTCGACGAGTTCGCGCCGGAAGCGCTCGTTGTCGATCTCGGCGGCCGGCGGGTCGTCGAGCGCATCGCTGTCGAACGCTTCCGGCGTCGGATCCCCGGCAACGGCCTCGGCGGCCGTGAGCTGGATCACCGCGATGTCGCCGTCGGTCGGCAGCACGCCCAGCCGCGCCGCGACTGCCGCTGCGGGCAACTGCAGGCGCAGCGGCACGTCGGCGTCCTGGTCCTCGAGCGCCGACAGCCCGCGTTGCAGTGCATCGCGCGAGTCGGCGTCGAGCAATTCCGCGAACGGCAGGCCGAGCGCCGCGTCGCGCGGGCGTCCGAGCAGCGCCGCCGCGCGCGCGGTCACCGCGACCAGTACGCCCGCGGCATCGATCGCGAGCAGCGCCGCATCGCTGCGGTCGAGCAGCGCCTGCACGCGCTCGCCGTCGGCGCGCAGCGCCGCGGCGGCGCGGCGATAGTGATCGGTTTCCGCGGCGAGCTGCGATTCGCGCACCGCGGCGGCGAGCTGGCTGCGCTGGCGCGCGCGCAGGAACAGTCCGGCGACGAGCAACAGCACCACGAGAGCGCAGGCGAGGCCGAGCTGCAACTGCGTCGTGCGCTGCTCGAGCGCGAGTGCGGCGAGCCGGTTCTCGGTCTCGAGCTTTTCGATCGCGCGCTGGCGTTCGGCCACGTCGAACTGCACGCGCAGTTGTTCCAGGCGGCGATCGTGCGCCGCATCGCGCAGGCGCGTATCGGCGTCGTGGTAGTTCTTCAGCAGCGCATAGGCCTGCGCCGGCTCGTCGGCGGCGAGTGCGGCTTCGGCGCTCGCGCGCAGCAGCGGCACGCGATCGGCCGAATCCGCCGGCACGCGCTGCAGCACCTGCTCGAGCACGCGGCGCGCACCGGCGACGTCGCCGTCGGCGCGACGCAGCCGCGCGAGCTGCACTGCCAGATTCGGCGGCGTCGGCAAGGACAGTTCCTCGGCCAGCGTCTGCGCGCGCGTCAGTGCTGCACGCGCCGCTGCCTGATCGCCGCGATCGAGCTCGAGCGCGGCCAGGCCCACGCGCGCGCGCAGTTCGTCGGCACGCGCGCCGAGTCCGTGGAAACTGTCGATGGCCTGCCCATAGGCCGTCGCGGCCTCGGCGAGGTCTCCGCCGCGCACGAGCACGGCGGCAAGGCTTTCGCGTGTATGCGCCGCATCGCGCGGACGGTCATCGCGGTCGTGCTCGACGAGCGCTTCGAGGTAGCGCTTCTTCGCCTCGCCGAGATCGTTGAGGTCGCGGTACAGGTCGCCGAGATTGTTGTAGAGCACGCCCAGCTGCTCATCCTTGCCGCGCCGCTTGAGCTCGAGGCTCGCGAGATACGCATCGAGCGCGCCGTGATAATCGCCGATGCGCCGCAAGGCATTGCCGAGATCGTTCCAGCTCTGCGCCAGCGCCGTGTCGTCCTTGTGCGCCAGCGCGAGTTCGCGCGCGACGCGAAACTGCGGCAATGCTTCGGCATAGCGTTCCTGCCGATAGGCGAGGATGCCGCGCCGGCGCGCGAGCCGGAAATCGTGCATCCAGCGGCCGGCCTCGACCGGCATCGCAGCGACGCGATCGAGCGTCGCCGCCGCCGCAGCGAAATCGCCGGTCGCGATCTGCGCATCGCTGCGCCGGAACAGCATCTCCTCGGCGAGTTCGCCGTCGCGCAGGACATCGAGCGCGGCATAGGCGCGCTCGCAGACATCGATCGCCTGTGCCGGCTGCGGCTGCTGCAGGCGGCGGCACTGCGCGATGAGCTCATCGCGCGCGGTCGAGTCGATCGCGGCCGCGCTCGCGGCGACGAGCAGCGCCAGGCCGCCCCATCGCACCGCCGACGCGCGTGCGCGCCTCATGCGGCGAGGAAATTCGCCAGCATCTGATGACCGTGCTGAGTCAGGATCGACTCGGGATGGAACTGGACGCCCTCGACGCGCAGTTCGCGGTGGCGGAAACCCATGATCTCGTCGATGCGGCCGTCATCGTGCTGCGTCCACGCCGTCGTCTCGAGACAGCCGGGCAATGAATCTTTTTCCACAACGAGAGAATGATAACGCGTAGCCTCGAACGGATCGGGCAGCTCGCGGAACACGCCCTGCCCCGTATGGCGGATCGGCGAGGTCTTGCCGTGCATGATCTGCGCCGCACGCACGACCTTGCCGCCGAACGCCTGGCCGATGGCCTGGTGGCCGAGGCAGACGCCGAAGATCGGTATGCGCCCGGCGAGATCGCGCAGCAGCTGCAGCGAAATGCCCGCCTCGTTCGGCGTGCACGGGCCCGGCGAGATCACGATATGGCTGGGCTGCGCCGCGGCGACCTGCTGCACGCTCCACTCATCGTTGCGTACGACCTTGACCTCGCAACCGAGCTCGCCGAAGTACTGCACGAGATTCCACGTGAAGCTGTCGTAGTTGTCGATCATCAGCAGCACAACGCACCCGCCTTCCCTAGAGTCGCCGCGCAGTCACGGATGTGACCGCCAAAGGGCAAGGCTAGTCGGGCCGGCGGCATCGGCGCAAATGGCATTGGCCCGGGTATGGGCCGCAGCGCACCATCGACGGCAGGCATGGCGCGTTTCGCCGGCGCGTAGGAACGGCA
>CAMLSI010000383.1 GCA_946482585.1 uncultured Lysobacteraceae bacterium | reverse complement strand
GGAAAATTCGCGCCGGTAGTTGGCCGTATCGCGGCCGCGATACTGGTTGTTGACACCGATCGACAGGCTCACGAGATCGTAGGGCGGAACCAGCGTCGCCGCGTCCATGCCGACCGAGAGTTCGTCGGTGGTCCAGCCCGTCGTGGCGACGATCTGCGGATCGCCGAATACGACGCCGTCGGCGCGCAGACGCGCGACGAGTTGCCGCGGCCAGCGCTGATCCGCGGCGACGCCTTCGCCGATCGTGTAGGAATCGCCGAGCGCGAGATAGCGCAGCGGTTCGTCATCGGCCGCGTGACCGGCGAGCATGCCGGCCATCAGCAGCTCAGGCCACATGACGCGCCGGCGCCGTGCGCGACGCGATGCGGCCCAGACAGCGGTCGATGCGCGTGAACACGTCGTCGATCTCGGCCGGCTGCGGCAGCAGGGTCAGGCGGAAATGGTTGCGTTCGCGAATGTTGAAGCCGGTGCCCGGTACGACGAGCACGCTTTCGGTCTCGAGCAGTTCGAGCGCGAAGTCTTCGTCGTCGAACGTATCGAAAGGCTGCGTGCGCACCGAAGGAAACGCGTACAGCGCGCCTTGCGGCGCGACCACGTCGAGAAATTCGCTGCGCGCGACGCCGTCGATGACGGCACGCCGTGCCGCATGCAGACGACCGCCGTCGCCCACGAGTTCGCTCATCGTGTCGGGACCGGTCAGTGCGGGCTCGATCGCCCATTGCGTCGGCACGTTCGCGCAGAGGCGCAGCGCCGAGAGCAGGTCCAGCGCCGCACGGAATTCGCCGAACTTGGCCGGCGCGCCCGACAGGCTGATCCAGCCGACGCGATAGCCGCAGGCGCGATGCATCTTCGAAAGACCGCTGTAGGTGATGCACGGCGTATCGCCGGCGAGCGCCGCCAGCGGATGGAACTCCGCGCCGTCGTACAGAATGCCGTCGTAGATCTCGTCGGACAGCAGCAGCAGGCGATGGCGTTCGGCCACCTGCACGAGCGCCTGCAGCAATTCGCGCGGATAGACCGCGCCGGTCGGATTGTTGGGATTGATCAGCACCAGCGCGCGTGTGCGCGGCGTGATCAGCGCTTCGATTTCGTCCGGATCGGGCAGATGGCCGCGCGACGCGGGGCAGGGGTAGTAGCGCGCGCGACCGCCGTTGAGCACGGTCGCCGCGCTCCAGAGCGGATAGTCGGGACTCGGCAGCAGCACTTCCTCGCCGCTGTTGAGCAGGGCACGCAAGGTCAGGTCGATGAGTTCGGAAACGCCGTTGCCGATGAACACGTTGTCGGCATGCGCGCCGATCGCGCCGCGGGCGGTTTCGCGCGCCGCGATCGCTTCGCGCGCGCCCTGCAGACCCTGCTGATGGCAGTACGCCTCGCTGCGGTCGAGCTGCGCGCTGACGGTTTCGCGCAAATGCGCCGGAACTGCAAAACCGAACAGACCCGGGTTGCCGATATTCAGGCGCACGATCTGGCGGCCTTCGGCTTCGAGCTCGCGGGCGCGTCGCGACAGGGCCCCGCGGATCTCGTAACGAACATCACCGAGACGGGAACTGACGGGTACGGTGCGCTGCGGCATTGCGGTGGGTCCTGGTCGGGTCGCCGCATCCTAGCGGCTGCTGGGCGAATGTCCAAACAACGGTCCGTCACATTTATGGCAAAACGCGGGCATTTTGCTGCACTGCGCAGGGCGCTGCGTCCGGACTGAACCGTACGGCGCAACCTTCGGCACCGAATGCGCATCAGAGGAGGCTGTGTCCCGGGGAAATGGCTCATCAATCCGAGTGCCGATCCGGCATGCGTCCGTGGCCATGCCCGCCCGATCGGTCTCGGGCCTTGTCAAACGTTACCGTGGCAGCCGGAAGTCATTGTTTCTTCCAGCAGTCGTGGTTCGTAAGGGCGCCTCGTTACGATTGGGCTTGACCATCTGAAACTGGTGTTGTAGTCTACTACAACACTATCTCAATAGAGATCGCCATGAAGACGTCCGTATTCGCCTCCTTGTTGTTGCTGTCGGCTGCCATCTCGGCGCCGCTGCTGACCGGTTGTGCCGGTGAGGCTCAGTCGACCACCGCCGCCGAGAAGCCCAAGGCCGAAAAGCCGAAGGCGGAGGTGATTCCGGTCGAGGTCGCGGCGGTCACCCAGGGCGATATCACCGCGCGTTATGCCGGCACGGCGACGCTCGAAGCCGAGCGCGAAGCCAAGATCGTCAGCGAGATCGGCGGCGTCGTGCTGTCGCTCGGCGCCGAGGAAGGCCAGTTCGTGCGCAAGGGCCAGGTGCTTGCGAAGCTCGACGCGGAACGCCACGCCGTGCTGCTGCGCCAGGCCGAGACCGAGCTGGAGCGTCTGAAGCACCAGGACGCGCGCAACGAAAGCCTGTTCCAGCGCCAGCTGATCGCGCGCAACTCCTATGAACAAAACAAGTCGGACCTGGCCACCCGCAAGGCCGAAGTCGACCTCGCGCGCCTGAGTCTGTCCAAGTGCGCCGTGATCGCGCCGTTCGACGGCGTCATCACGCGGCGCTGGGTCAAGCAGGGCCAGTTGCTCAAAGTCAACGAAGTCGCGTTCGAGATGGCCGACTTCCGCGAACTCAAGGCGCGTCTGCGCGTGCCGGAGCGTGCGAGCGCCGCGCTGAAGCCGGGGCAGATCGTGGACTATGCGGCCGATGCGCTGCCGGGCGAGAGTTTTCCGGCCCGGGTCGAGCGTGTGAGCCCGGTCGTCGATGCGGCCAGCGGCACTGTCGACATCGTCGTTGCGGTCGACAACAGTGAGGGCAAGCTGCGTCCCGGCCTGTTCTCGCGCCTCGACATCGCCTACGACTCCGTCGCCGCCGCGATCCTGATTCCGAAGACTGCGCTGCTGAACGGCGATCGCGACAACAGCGTGTTCATCGTGCGCGACAACAAGGCCCAGCGCGTCGCGATCAAGCTCGGCTACGAGTCGGGCAAGAACGTGCAGGTGCTGCAGGGTTTGAGCCCGGGTACCGACGTCGTGGTTGCTGGCCAGGCTGCGCTGATCGAAGGCAGCGAAGTCCAGACGCTCCGCGCCGAAGTCAAGACAGAGACAGTTGCCAAGCGTTGAACGAACGCATTGCGCGATAACCGCAGCCCGCTCCGCGGGCTGCGGTTAGAATCCGCTCATGCTGACCTCGGAAACCCGCGCGCGCCTGGCTTGCATCGGCTGGAGCGACGCCATCGTGCTGCCCGACGATATGCCGGCCGATTACGTGCCGGCGCGCGTCATCATCCAGCACCGCAACGGCTACGTCGTGCACGACGGTGCGAGTGAATTCACGGTGCAGCCGGCGCCGCGCTTCCTCAAGCGCAGCCTCGATCCCATCGAACGTCCCGCGGTCGGCGATTTCGTGCTGCTGAAGCCGGGCAAGCCGGCGCAGATCGAAACGATACTGCCGCGCCATGCGACCCTGTCCCGTGCTGCGGCCGGCGAGCGCTACCAGCGGCAGCTCATCGCGACGAACGTCGACAGCGTGCTCGTGCTCATGGGGCTCGACGGCGATTTCAATCCGCGGCGCCTCGAACGCTATCTCGCATTGATCCAGGCGTCCGGCGCGACCTGCGTCGTCGCGCTGACCAAGGCCGACCGGCACGACGACCTCGAGACACTCATGGCCGACGTGGCCGACGTCCTGCCGCCCGACATCATCGTGCATGCGATCAACGCGAAAGACCCGCAGAGCGTGGCCGTGCTGCATCCGTACCTCGCGGCGGGCCGCACGGCCGTCGTCGTCGGATCGTCCGGCGTCGGCAAGTCGACCCTGACGAACACCCTGCTCGGCGAACAGCGCCAGGCCACGAAGGCGGTGCGCGAGCACGACAGCCGCGGCCGGCACACGACCACGTTTCGCGCGCTGATTCCGCTGCCGCAGGGCGGTTGTCTCATCGACACACCCGGCATGCGCGAACTGAAGCTGACCGGCGAAGAAGACCTCCAGGCCGGCCAGTTCGCCGACATCGACAGCCTCGCGATGCTGTGCCGCTTCGGCGACTGCGCGCATCAGTCCGAGCCCGGCTGCGCCGTGCGCGCCGCGCTCGACAGCGGCGAGCTCGATCCCGAGCGCTGGGCCAGCTACCAGAAGCTCCGCGACGAGCTGCAGACGCAGGCGAGCAATCTCGAGGCGCAGCTCAAGCGCAAGAGCGACGCCAAGGCGCTGAACAAGTCCCTCGGCAAACGGCCCGGCGAGAAATACGGGAATCGCTGAAAAGGCGGGAGCCGCGGCGAAGTCGTCGGCGAGCGCGAGCGGACTGCCGCGTCGCGGCTGACACGTAAGCCGGATCCTCGACGCCGCAGTTTCGGCAGCGAAGCAGGTTTCGGCACGAGGCGAACACGTTTCGATCGGCCGAGCGCCCGCGCCGCAATCGTGATGTTCCCGATCGCCGAGGCTCACCGGCGACTTACGGTTTCCCGGTTCGAAGCGCCACACGGCGCACGAGTTTGAGTCCGCTCCAGATCGCGTCCACGGCGCAGACCTTGACGTCGACGAGACCGAGCGGCAGCGCGAGTTCGCGGATACCGTCCTCGGTCAGATCGGTTGCCATTCTGGATGCCTTCTTCGGCCACGAAATCCAGATCATGCCGCGGTCGTCCAGATGCGGCGTCAACGTGTCGAGCGCGGCCGCGAGTTCCGCGCGCGAATGCACGAAGGCATGCGCGAAATCGAAGGCGCCGACGCGTCCGAGCACGCGACACGAATCGAGGTCGAAGTCGGTCAGCGCCGCGTAGTCGTCGGGCGCTCCCCGGAGAACGATGCGCAAATCCGCAGTGAGACCGAGTTTTTTTGCCAGCGGCGTGCCGGAATAACCAGCGGGTGCGCGAGTTGACACCTGTCACCTCCAATTGCTGATCGGCGGCTCTACTGGCGCCGCGGCGGTCGCGGCAGTCTATGGCACACTTCGCCGTTGCGGCGAGCGGACAGCCCCGCGATCGCCGCAATCGACCTCACGCAGGACATGGTGGAATCGTGGATAACACGGAAATGCTCAAACAGCTGCGCATCGATCGCAGCGCGCCGCCGCCGGAACCTTCTCGCAAAGGCCGCTGGATCGGCATCGGGATCGCCCTCGTCGTCATCGCCGCTGCCGGCGTGTGGTTCGCACTCGGTCGCGGCGCGACCTGGGTCGTCGCCACCGCCGTCGCACAGCCGATCACGCCGGCCGTCGCCGC
>CAMLSI010000382.1 GCA_946482585.1 uncultured Lysobacteraceae bacterium | reverse complement strand
TCACCGCCGGCGACCAGCAGAACACGATCTCGCTGGGCCTGTTCCGCGAACAGGCCAATGCCGAGCGCCGCCGCAACGAGATCGCCGCACTGGGCTTCTCGCCGCAACTCCTGCAGCGCACCGAGGACCTGCCGGTGTACTGGGTCGATTTCGCCGAGGACCCGCAGCGGCCGGTCGCCTGGCGCGCGCAGATGCCGGATCTGGTCGATCTCAAGGAACAGCCGGTCCAGTGCTTCTAGGCGACGGGCGAGGAAACCATCGCGACGGTGCCGCGTCATTCCTTTATATCCGGTGCACGTCGGGCAGGTCTGCCGTTGAGTCCGGTACGGGTTCCGCCGACAGAGAACGGCGTCGCAGTCGGCGCTCTTGCGGCCGCGGCGGACGCTTGGCACTCTTGCGCGCCTTCAACCTGTCCGCGCGCTGAACTTTCGCGACCCGGCGCGGTCACGGTCTGGCCAACGACCCTATTCCGAGGATTCGCGATGTTCAAGAAGCTCACCCTGGCCCTCGCCCTCGCGGCGGCGTCCTTCACCACGCTGGCTGCCGACGACGCGAAGGAGACGAAGGTCGTCAGCGACGCGATCCTCTCGCTGGTGCCGCAGGCCAAGATCGATTCCGTGACCAAGTCCAGCCTGCCCGGCTTCTACGAAGTCGTGACCGGCGGCCAAGTCGTCTACGTCAGCGCCGACGGCAAGTACCTGCTCCAGGGCAGCCTGTTCGACATGGCCTCGAAGAAGGATCTGACCGAAGCGCGCCTCGGCGGCATCCGCAAGGAGCTCGTCGACCAGGTGCCGAAGTCCAAGCGCATCGTCTTCGCGCCGAAGGACCCGAAGTACACGGTGACGGTATTCACCGACATCGACTGCGGTTACTGCCGCAAGCTGCACCACGACATCGCCAAGTACAACGAGCAGGGCATCGCCGTGGAATACCTGTGGTTCCCGCGTTCGGGCCCGGGTACGCCGTCGTTCGAAAAGGCCGTCTCGGTCTGGTGTGCGACCGACCGCAACAAGGCGTTCACCGATGCGAAATCGGGTACCGACCCGAAGAACGCGACCTGCGAGAACCCGATTGCCGAAGAATTCGAGCTCGGCCGCCGCGTCGGCATCAACGGCACGCCGACCGTGATTGCGCCGGACGGCACGCAGATCGGCGGCTATCTTGCGCCGGAAGCCATGCGCCAGCGCCTCGACAGCCTCGTTTCGGCCAAGTAAGTACCCGTCGGAAAAGTAGTTTCGGACGGCGGCTGCGGTGACGCAGCCGCCGTTTCCGCGTCTGCGGCCATGCCTCGCGGCGATGGCGGCGGGCAGACGGCAGCGGTTATCATGCGCGCCCTTCTGAGAACCCCGCTCCGGAACGGCCTTTACATGATCGTCCTCGACGGGCAAAGCGCCCTGTCTGCCTTCCGTCTCGATCGCCTGAATCGCCAGTTGGCCGAGTCGGCGTCCGGCGTCCGCGTTGTCTCGACACACTACGTCTATCTGCTCGCCGCCGCGCGCGCTCCCGATGACGCGATGCGCCAGCGTCTGGCGCAGGTGCTCGAGGCGCGCACCGACGCCGCACGGCCGGCCAGCCTCTGGGCGGTGCCGCGGCTCGGTACGATCTCGCCGTGGTCGAGCAAGGCCACCGATATCCTCAAGGGGTGCGGATTCGCGATCGACCGCGTCGAACGCGGCATCGCTTTCGAGGTTTCGAACTTGCCGAAGGTCGGCAGCCCGGCCTGGACTACGCTGATCGGCGTGCTGCACGATCCGATGACGCAGTCGATACTGACCTCGCTGACCGACGCGGAGCACCTGTTTCTCGAGGGAACCTCCGGCGATCTCGGCCGCGTGGCACTCGGTGCCGATCCCCAGGCCGCCCTCGCCGAGGCGAACGCGCGTCTGGGTCTTGCGCTCGCGCCGGACGAAATCGACTACCTCGTCGCGCGCTATGCCGAACTCGGCCGCGATCCCAGCGACGCCGAACTCATGATGTTCGCGCAGGCCAATTCCGAGCACTGCCGCCACAAGGTGTTCAACGCGAGCTGGAACGTCGACGGCGAGGCGCAGCCGCAATCGCTGTTCGCGATGATCAAGAACACGCACAAGGTTTCGCCGGCGCACACGCTGTCGGCCTATGCCGACAATGCGGCCGTGATCGAAGGCACCGAAGGCCGCCGCTTTTTCGCCGACGCGGACGGCGTCTATCGCGCGCATGCAGAACGCATCGACTACGCGATCAAGGTCGAAACCCACAATCACCCGACCGCGATCGCGCCGTTTCCGGGCGCATCGACGGGCTCCGGCGGCGAGATCCGCGACGAAGGCGCGACCGGCCGCGGCGGCAAGCCCAAGGCCGGCCTGACCGGGTTCTCGGTGTCGCACCTGCGCATCCCGGGGCTCGCGCGGCCCTGGGAAACCGAGCGGCCGCTGCCGCCGCGCATGGCGACCGCGTTCGAGATCATGCGCGACGGCCCGATCGGCGCGGCCTCGTTCAACAACGAATTCGGCCGGCCCGCGCTGGGCGGCTATTTCCGCAGCTACGAGCAGGAAACCGGCCTGCCGGGTCTGCGCCGAGGCTACGACAAGCCGATCATGATCGCCGGCGGCCTCGCCAATTTGCGTTCGCAACATGTGGAAAAACGTATTCTGCAGGCCGGCGATGCGGTCGTCGTGCTCGGCGGCCCGGCCATGCTCATCGGTCTCGGCGGCGGCGCGGCCTCGTCGGTCGCATCGGGCACGAGTTCGGCCGAACTCGATTTCGCTTCGGTGCAGCGCGACAACCCGGAAATGGAGCGCCGCTGCCAGGAAGTCATCGATCATTGCTGGCAGCTCGGCGATACCAATCCCATCGTCACCGTGCACGACGTCGGCGCGGGCGGTCTGTCCAACGCGATTCCCGAACTGCTGCACGATTCGCAGGTCGGCGGCCGCATCGATCTGGCCAAGGTGCCCTGCGCCGATCCGTCGCTGTCGCCGATGCAGCTCTGGTGCAACGAATCGCAGGAACGCTACGTGCTCGGCGTGCGCCCCGCGGATCTCGCGCGCTTCGAAGCGATCTGCGTGCGCGAGCGCTGTCCGTACGCGGTCGTCGGCACCGCGACGGCCGAGCAGCACCTGATGGTCGGCTACGGCGTCGACACCGCGACGGCTGTCGGCGCGGACGTCGCCATCGATCTTCCGATGGACGTGCTGTTCGGCAAGGCGCCGAAGATGCACCGCGACGCCAGACGCAAGGCGCCGCGCGTCGATCTCGTGTCGGATTGCCTCGGCATCAACCTCAACGATGCGCTGCAGCGCGTGCTGCAGTTCCCCGCGGTCGGGTCGAAATCCTTCCTGATCACGATCGGCGATCGCAGCGTCGGGGGGCTGTGTTCGCGCGATCAGATGGTCGGCCCATGGCAGGTGCCGGTGGCCGACTGCGCAGTCACGCTCGCGGATTTCGACGGTTATGCCGGCGAAGCCATGGCGATGGGCGAACGCACGCCGCTGGCCGCGCTGTCGTCGGCCGATGCCGCGCGCATGGCCGTCGGCGAAGCGCTGACGAATCTCGCGGCGGCCCCGGTCGCCGACATCGGCGAAGTGCGCCTGTCGGCGAACTGGATGGCCGCGGCGAACTTCCCGCATCAGGACGCCGCGCTGTTCGACGCGGTGCGCGCGATCGGCCTGGAGTTGTGTCCCGCACTCGGCATCTCGATTCCGGTCGGCAAGGATTCCCTGTCGATGCAGACGGTCTGGCATGACGGCGAGCGCGAACAGAAGACCATCGCGCCGGTGTCGCTGATCGTGTCGGCGTTCGCGCGCGTCCCGGACGTGCGTCGCGCACTGACGCCGCAGCTGCGCCTGGACAAGGGCGAGACCGAACTCTGGCTCATCGATCTCGGCGGCGGTCGCAACCGCCTCGGCGGTTCGGCGCTGATGCAGGTGTTCAACCGCTCCGGCGGCGTGCCGCCGGATCTCGACGACGCCGCGCGCTTCAAGAATTTCTTCGCCTGCATCCAGCAGGCCAATGCCGACGGCCTGCTGCTCGCGTATCACGACCGTGCCGACGGCGGCGTGCTCGTGACCCTGCTCGAAATGGCGTTCGCGGGCCATTGCGGCCTGTCGATCGGCCTCGACGGCTGGGCCGAGAACACGCTGCGCGCGCTGTTCTGCGAAGAGCTCGGCGCGGTGGTACAGGTGCGTCGCGACGATGTCGCTGCGTTCAAGGCACTGCTCGACCGCTTCGGCCTCGCCGACATCGCGCACATGGTCGGCCGTCCCAAGGAAAAACTGCAGATCGCCCTGCGTCTCGGCGACGATTCGATCGGACGCTGGGACTGGAGCGATCTCATGCGCACCTGGTCGCAGACCAGCCATGCGATACAGCGGCTGCGCGACAACCCGGTGCTCGCCGACAGCGAGCTCGACTGGCGCTGCGACAGCGACGACCCGGGCATCACGACCAAGCTCACCTTCGATCCTGCCGAGGACGTGGCCGCGCCGTTCATCGCGCGCGGCGCGCGTCCGCGCGTCGCCGTGCTGCGCGACCAGGGCGTCAACGGCCAGATCGAAATGGCTGCGGCGTTCACGCGTGCGGGGTTCGACGCGATCGACGTGCACATGTCCGACCTGCAGAGCGGCCGCCGTCGTCTCGACGAATTCCAGGGGCTCGCCGCCTGCGGCGGTTTCTCCTATGGCGACGTGCTCGGCGCCGGCCGCGGCTGGGCCACCTCGATCCTGTTCAATCCGGAACTGCGCGCGCAGTTCGCCGCGTTCTTCGCCGATCCGGCGCGGTTCGCGCTCGGGGTCTGCAACGGTTGCCAGATGATCGCGAGCCTCAAGGACATCATCCCGGGCGCGGACTACTGGCCGAAATTCCGCCGCAATGCGTCGGAGCAGTACGAAGCGCGCTTCGTCACGCTCGAAGTCATGGAGTCGCCGTCGATCCTGCTGCGCGGCATGGCCGGTTCGCGCATTCCGGTCGTCGTCGCGCATGGCGAGGGGCATGCGGAGTTCGCGCAGGGCAGCGACTACAGCCGCGTGCAGCCCTGCCTGCGTTTCGTCGACAACCGCGGCAAGGCGACCGAAGCCTTCCCGCTCAATTCCAACGGTTCCGTCGGCGGCCTGACCGGCCTGACGGCGGCCGAGGGCCGCGTCACGATCATGATGCCGCACCCGGAGCGCGTGCATCGCAGCGTGCAGATGAGCTGGCGCCCCGACGCCTGGGGCGAAGACTCGCCGTGGATGCG
>CAMLSI010000381.1 GCA_946482585.1 uncultured Lysobacteraceae bacterium | reverse complement strand
CGTCGATCACTTCCGGCGTGGCGATTGACTTTGCCAGTTCGATCGCGACGTCGGTATGACGCTGACGGAAGCGACCGAGCCGCGGTGTGAGCCAGCTCGTGCCGAGGCTCGGCAGCGTGGTCAGTCGCAGCCGCGTCTCGTCGAGCTCGACCGCGCGCACGAAGCTCGCGCGCAATGCCGCAAAGGCGGCAATCGCCTCATTCGCGATGAGCGCGCCCGCCTCGGTCAGCATCACGCGCTGCGGGTGGCGCACGAACAGCGGCACGCCGATCTGCTCTTCGAGCCGGCGTACGTGATACGACACCGACGCGGCCGTCGTATCGAGCTCCTGCGCAGCCTTGACGAAACTGCCGAGCCGCGCGGCCGCTTCGAACGCGCGTATCGAGACGAGTGAGGGAAAGCGGCCCTGCCCGAACATAAGTCCGCCTTAGCCTGCGCCGCCGGATTTCGCGTCGCCGCCGCGGCACGCGCTCGTCATGCTCGGCAGCGCGCGCCGCCGCGCCTCACTCTCATCTGACGCAGGAGCCAGACGCATGACCGCTATCGTTTCGATGACGCGACGCGACTTCATCGCCGCATTGAGCCTCGCCGGCGGCGCCGCCGCGCTGGGCACGTCGCGCTGGCTGCAGGCCGGCGCGGACACGACGCCCGAGCGCGAATGGACCTGGCTCATCGGCAATTGGGACGTACGCCATCGCCGCCTCAAGGAGCGGCTCGTCGGTTCGACGCAGTGGGAACACTTCGGCGGCAAGAGCGCGTTGTGGCTCGCGATGGGCGGTCTGGGCACGATCGACGACAACCTCGTGGAATTGCCGGCCGGAGTCTATCGCGGCCTGACGATACGAACCTACGACGAGGCCACGCGCCGGTGGTCGATCTGGTGGCTGGACGGGCGCCACCCCGCACGGCTCGATGCGCCGGTCACGGGACGTTTCGACGGCGACACCGGCGTGTTCAGCGGCGCCGACACGCTCAGAGGCAAGCCCATCATCATGCGTTTCCGCTGGCTCGACATCCACAGTCGCGAGCCGCACTGGGAGCAGGCCTTCTCGCCCGACGACGGCAAGACCTGGGAAGTGAACTGGGAGAACTTTTTCACACGTACCGCGAAGCAGGCCACGCCGATCGCGCTGCTCGACACGCGGCCGCATGACTTCGACTTCCTCGTCGGCAGCTGGAAGGTACACCACCGGCGTCTGCGCCAACGGCTCGCGGGCAGCACGGACTGGGACGAGTTCGACGGCACGCTCGTGAACTGGCCCGTGCTCGGCGGACACGGCAACGTCGGCGACAACCTCATGAATTTTCCGGGCGGCGCATTCCGCGGTATCGGCCTGCGCGCATTCGATGCGACCGGCGGCGAATGGCTGAGCTGGTGGTTCGACGGGCGCGCGCCGACGACGCTCGGAGCACCGCTGCGCGGCCGTTTCGTCGGTGGCGTCGGGGAGTTCGTCGGCGACGACACGCACGAGGGCCGTCCGGTCCGCACCCGTGTGCGCTGGTCGCAGATCACGCCGACGTCGGCACGCTGGGAACAGGCGAGCGCCACCGACGGCGGCGGGTGGGAGACGAACTGGATCAGCGAGTTCACGCGCACGGCCTGAGGCGGCGGCCGCAGGCTGCAACGGATGAATCGGAAGAAGGACCGCAAAAAAAGGCGTGCAGGACGCCGCTCCGGAGCGAGGCCGATAACACCTGCGATGGGCTCGCTCAGGCGCACGTCCTGCGCGGCCAAGACCAGCGAACCGCTTTCGATTTGTCCATTACACGCCGCTAGACTCGGGGACGTCGCTCCCGCCCGGTCCTGCCATGACGCCGCCCCAACCGCCCGTCGCGATCATCGAGAAGGTCCGGCTCGTCTGTCTCGACCTGCCGGACGTCGTCGAGGAAGTCGCCTGGACCGGCACCCGCTGGTGCATCCGCAAGAAGAACTTCGCGCATGTCGTCATGATCGACGGCGGCTGGCCGCCGGCCTACGCGGCCGCGGCCGGCGACGATGGGCCGGTCTGCGTGCTCACGTTCCGTACGCAGGGTCCGGCCGCCGACACGCCGCGCTTCGCACGACCGCCGTTCTTCCTGCCGACCTGGTGGCGCGACATCGCCGGCATCAAGGTCCACGTCGACAGCGACTGGGACCAGATCGAACCCTTGCTCGTCGCGAGCTATTGCGCGCTCGCGCCCAAGGCGCTCGCGGCGCGCGTGATCGCCGAGCGCGGCTGAGCGCACGGACCCGCATCATGTGGCACCGCGTCAATCGTCGACGGCCCGGTCGATCACGGCCTCGATCCAGTAGCCGTCGGGATCGATCACGAACGCGGCGTAATAGTTCGGGCCGTAGTGCGACCGCGGGCCCGGCGAGCCCTGGTCGCGTCCGCCCTGCGCCAGCGCGAGCGCATGAAAGCGATCGACCGCCGCGTGCGAGGGCGCGGCGAACGCGAGATGAAAGCCCGACGGCGAGATCTGCACGAGGTTGCGCTGCTTGATCGCGAAGAACTCGTCCTCGTCGTGCATGCCATAGCCCGCGCCGGTATCGCTGGTCCAGACGCGGCGATAGCCGAGCGCCGGCATGACGGCGTCGTAGAACGCGGTCGCGCGCAGCAGGTCGGCGACGGCGAACGAAATGTGATGCAGCATGGGCGGCTCCGCGAGTCGGTCGTGGTGCGCGGATGCTAGCGCGTGTCGCGGTCGCCGCCTGTCCTGATTCGTTCGCGCGTCAGCGCCGCCACTCGAGGCCGACGAACACCGAGCGGCCGTCGCCGGGCAGGAACTGGCGGCTGTCCTGGCCGAGCGCGTTGGCGATCGCGCCAGTGGTCGCCGCGTAGCGGCGGTCGCCTACGTTGCGCGCGTCGACGAACCAGCGCCAGCGCTGCTGCCAGTCGCCGCCGACGCGCAGGCCGGCGATCGCGTACGACGGCGCCGCGAGCGTGTTCGCGTGGTCGACGTAGCTGCGCTGCGGCGACCATTCGAGATTCGGCGCCAGATATACCGGCCCGAAAGTCCAGCGCAGTTCCGCGCGCAGCAATTGCGGTGCGATGCCGGCGAGCCGGTTGTCGCCGAACACCGGATCACCGTCGAAGCGGAAATCGTTCCAGAGGTAGGCAGTGCGCAACTCGATCGCATCGGTCACGCGCCACGAGGCGCCGAACTCGAGTCCCTGGTGCCGCGTGCGCGCGGCATTCACCGTGCCGCGCGGATTGCCGTCGGCGTCGGTCAGCGAGAGCAATTCGTCGCGCAGGTCGGCGCGATACAGCGCGGCGTCGAGCGACAGGCCTTCGCGCTCGATGCGGATGCCGGCTTCGGCGCTGGTGGCGGTCTGCGCGTCCACGAGCGTGACCTGGGGACCGCCGGCCAGCTCGCCGAAACTCGGCGGCTCGTAGCTGCGGCTCACGTTCGCGAACACGCTGACACCGGCTTCCGGTTCGTAGCGCAGCCCGAGCTTGGGGCTGACGCCCGAATACGTACGCGCGTAGCTTTCGTCGCGCGCGTTCGTGATCACCGAGTCGTCGGCTTCGCGCCGGTTGCGCGAGCCCTGCACACCCAACACCAGCGCCGTACGTTCCGTGACGTAGTACTGTTGCTCGACGAACGCGGAATAGCGTGTCGCCTCGTCGTGGAATCCATTGATCAACGCGCCGCGCTCACCGCCGGCGTTGACGTAGCGCTCGTCATCGATGGTGCCGGCGATCAGCGCGAGACCGGCGCTCAGTACGTCGCGCTCTCCCGTCTCGCGGCGCCAGCGCAGGTTCGCGCCGTAATCGCGCGAGTCCTGCACGACGACCTGGCTGATCGGATGATTCAGGTGCTTGGCCGTGTAGGACACGCCGACATCGAGCGTGTCCGCATCGCCGAGCTCGAACGCCGTGCGATTGGCCACGCGCGTCAGATCGAAATCGCGGCGCTGGTCGAGTGCGAGACTGTTCGGCGCCGCGCGGCGCGGGTCGGCCCGCAGCTCGGTCCAGGTCAGGCTGCCGGGCAAGGCCGAATTCGTGTCGACGCGAGCGAAGTAGAAACGCGTCTCGCCGCCGTCGAAACCGATGCCGTAGTTCGAGAACAGGCGATAGGTTTCCTGCTTGGCGTGATCGCGGAAGCCGTCCTGCTTGAACGCGGTGACGCTCGCGTAGTAGTCCTGCGACTCCCCGGCACCGGCCAGCGCCGTCTGCCCGCGCAGGTAGCCGAAGCTGCCGCCTTCGAGACGCAGATCGAGCGGCGGCGCGCTGCGGCCCGTCGGACTCACGAAATTGATCGCGCCGCCGAGCGTCGCAGCGCCGTACTGCAGCGCGTTCGCGCCGCGATAGACCTCGACATAGCGTGCGGCCAGCGGCTCTACCGCCTGGAAATCGCCGCCGCCGTCGGCCTGGTTCAGATAGATGCCGTCCTGCATCAGCTCGAGCCCGCGCAGATGGAACGTGCGCTGCAACCCCGAGCCGCGCACCGACAGCCGCGATTCCTCGGCCCCGAAACGCGGCTGCACGAACACGCCGGCGGCGTAACCCAGCGCATCGGCGAGCGTGCTGGCGCGCTGCTCGCGATAGCGTTCGGCATCGACCACCGTCGCAGCGCCCGCGATTTCGCCGAGACGCCGCTTCGCGGCGTCGACCGGCGCGCTGCCCGCGTCGACATCGGCTTCGACCTCGACGCGCGGCAGTCGCCACCCGCCGCCGGCGTCGGCATCGGGCGTAACGGGAGGTGTCGCACTCAAGGCGAGCGCGATCGAAGCGGACAACGGCAACAACGGCATGCGGGAAACTCCGGCGGATCAGAAAGCGAATACACCACGGCCGCGCGCTGCGCAGAATGCGACGGAAGGCCGCACCGTTTGCCGTGCATCATGGCGACTGAGTGCCGTCGCGGTGCCGTACGGGTTGCGCGCACCGTCCTTCCTCCCCTGCGACCGGTTGTCGCAGCCCGTCAATAATAAATATTGTCTCTTAATGCACTATTTGACACGCCCCCCCCCTTGACGCAGGCAGCGTGCCGGAAAATCCACGGGGATTGCGCCGGCGCCGTAGCGCCACGCGTGGACGCGCGCTCGGCGCAGCGTGTGGTCGCCGTCGGCGACCGCACGATCGTGGAGTTCGGCGTGCGTCAGCACCGCGATCCTGCGCTCGCCGGCGCGAGCACACGCCACGTCGCGCAGCGATCGGACGCGCCTGCAGCCCGACCCCATCGGTGAAAGCCCCCGCTCAGCCGCGCTCGTTGCGCTCGGGGCCGGGGCGTTTCGCGAGCTT
>CAMLSI010000380.1 GCA_946482585.1 uncultured Lysobacteraceae bacterium | reverse complement strand
CGAGCGATTCGCTCGACAGGAACAGCGCCGATCTCGGCCCGCTGCTGCATGCGACGATCGCACAGACACTCGCGCACATCTTCTACCTGCTCGAGCGTCCGGCGGACACGCGGCGTCACGTCGACGCGGCGCGGCGGCAGCTCGACACCGTCGACGCGCCGCCGCCGGAGCTGCTCATCCATCAGGATCTCGCCGAAGCCGAGGCCGCGCAGGGCGAGAACCGCTTCGCCGAGGCGGCCGAGCTCACCAAGCGCGGCCTCGCACGCATCGCCGACCCGATGTCCTTCGAGGACTACCGGCTGCTGCATCAGCTCTGGGGCGTGCGCGTGCACTCGATCAACAACTCCGGCGACAGCGCGGCGATCGTCCGCGTCAGTGACGAAGCGCTCGCGGTACTGATGAAACATCCGCGCCGCATCGGCAAAGTCACCGACTTCATCCGCGGACGGCGGCTCTCGGCCATATCCGAGAGCGACGATTTCGCCAACGTGCTGCCCGCGGTCATCGAGTTGCGCGACGACCAGCGCGCCGGCGGCCGCGACCGCGACGGCGGCCATATCGAAACCTTGCGGCTGCTGGGCCAAACCTATGCGCGCCTCAAAGATCTGCCCGCATCAATAGCGACCTACGACGAAGCGCTGGAGCTCCACCGGGTCGTCTACGGCACCGAAAACACGCGTCTGGCGAATCTGCTCACCCATGCGGCGAGCGCCTACGCACTCGCCGGCCGCCGCCTCGAAGCGCTGCGGATGTTCACCGATTCGGTGCGGATGTTCCGCCGCTATTACGGCGACCTCAGTATTTTCACCGCGAACGTCTACCTTTACGGCGCGGAACGGCTCTACGACAGCTTCGGCGATCTCGACGCGGCCGCCGACTGGATGCTCCGCTCGATCGATGCGACCCCGAAGCAGGCGAGCTACTACCTGGCGCTCTCCCAGCGGCGGGTCGGCGATCTGTTGCTGCTGCAGGGCAGATTGTTCGAGGCGGACTTCTACTACGGCGAAGCGCTGCCCGCGCTGCGCCAGCAGTCCAAGACCGACAGCACGATCGATGCCGGCGCGGTCGGCCACGCCTATCTGCGCCTGCGGCGCTACGATCTCGACGGCGCCGCGCACCAGGTCGATGCGGCGACGCTGTCCCGCGTGCTGGCCGCATCCGACGCCGACCGTCATCTGCGCGCGCACGCCGAAGCGCTTCGCGCGTTCTTCGGCACCGCCCTGCCCGGCCCGGACGCCACGATTTCGCCGCTGCGGCGCTGACGCCGCATTGTGAAAACCGGCGGAGCGGTATACAAAACCGCTTCGCCGCGACCGGCGGCCCAGGAGACGGACATGGCCCTGCCTGCGAACCCGAACCTCGTCATTTTCATCACCGACCAGCAGCGGCAGCTGCAGTATTTTCCGAGCGCCTGGACCGACGCGAACCTGACCAACCTCAACGCGCTGACGGCGAACGGGCTGACCTTCGCCAACGCGATCGTCAACAGCGCGCGCTGCTCGCCGTCGCGCGGCGTGCTCACGACCGGCCTGTACGCGCCGACCAACGGACTCGTGCAGGTCGGCGCCACCTTGCCGACGCAATGGCCGACGTTGACCGCGCGCCTGCAGGCCGCCGGTCTCGACTACCAGATCGGCTACGTCGGCAAATGGCACATGTCCTCGTCGCTGCTCGCGGCGGCGAACCAGCGGCCGAACAAACCCGCGACCGTGACGCAGCAGAACGCCTATCTGCTCGACAGTTACGGCACGCCGGGCTGGAACGCGCCCGATGCGGGCACCGCGCTCGGCTGGCAGTCGTCCGAGCCGCCGCCGCACGGCCAACCGTACAACTCGACCGCGAACACGCTCGGCGGCGGCCCGAACAGCTATACGCGCAACGACGCCCGCATCGCCGACGACGCGATCGCATTCCTGCAGCAGCTCGATCCGGCCAAGCCGTTCCTGCTCGTCGTTTCGCTGGTCAATCCGCACGACGTCTGGGCTGACATGTATTCGGGCCTGCTACAGCAGGCGTATCCGGAATTCCCGGCCGCATTCGATGCACTCGCCGGCGCCGACCAGTTCACGCTGCCCGCGAGCTATGCGGGCGACGACCTGTCGACCAAGCCCGCGATCCAGGCGCAGATCCGCGACAGCTACACGCAGACCTGGGCGCAGAACAACGGCGTGTCGCCGGTGCCGACCCTGCTCGATCCCACTGACGCACTGAGCTACCTGAAGTTCTACGCCTATCTGACCTGGCTCGCCGACGGCGAGCTGCAGCGCGTCTACACCGTGCTGCAGGCGTTGCCGCAATTCAACGACACGCTGGTGGTGCGTCTCGCCGATCACGGCGAAATGGGCATGTCGCACGGCGGTTCGATGGAGAAGGACTGCAACGTCTACGCCGAAACCCTGAGCGTACCGTACGTCTTCAGCAATCCCGTGCTGTTCCCGCAGGCGCAGACCTGCGATGCGCAAGCCGGCCTGATCGACATCGTGCCGACCCTGTTCGGCCTGCTCGGCCAGCCGCTCGCCGCCGGCCAGGTCCAGGGCGTCGATCTTTCCGCGCTCATTCTCGATCCGTCGTCGCCGCCGCCGCGCGACAGTTCGCTGTTCACCTACGACGACGGCTATGCCTGGCACATCCGCGCGATCCAGGCCGCGCCCGGCGCGGTATCGGTAGGCGGACAGCCGACGACGAGCAGCTACAAATACGCGGTCTACTATCAGCTGACCGGCTACAACCAGGTCGACACGAGCACGCTCCAGTACGAGCTCTACGTCCCCGGCGCCGACGGCGAGATCGTCAACCTGCAACCGGCGAACCCCGCGCTCCAGACCGCGCTGCATGCCCTGCTCACGCAGCGCATGAGCGATGCCGATGCGGCCGCACCGGCCGGCGGCGCTCCGGTCACGCCGCCGGGCTGGCCGGCGACGGTGCCGGCCGGGACTCAGTAGCGACGCGACGCCGACGGCGCGCGCACGCGGAACGCGAGACTGATCCGCGGCCCGACCGGTGCGCGTTGTTTCGGAATGCCGTGGTCGTAGTGCAGCTGCGTTGCATAGCTCATCACGAGCAGGCTGCCGGCTTCCAGCGCCACGCGCAGCGTACGGCGCGGCGGACGTTTCGCCCGGATGACCATGTCGCGGGTCGCGCCGAGCGACACGAGCGCGATCGGAGCGCCGGACTGCAGTTCGTCGAGATGATCGTTGTGCGGCGCGACGCTGTCGTGCCCGTCGCGATACAGATTCAGGCCGACGTGCGTGAACGCAGCCTGCGCCGCGGCGCCGACCGGCGGCGCGATGGCCGCGATCGCCGGCGGCAGCGGAGCATCCAGCGCGAAGGAGGCGAGCAGCCGCGGCGTGTCGACGTCGCGGTCGTACATGCGCCGACGCTCGCCGTGCCAGGGCACGTCGCGCAGCAATTGCTCGAACATGGCTGCAGCCATGTCGCGCGCGAGGAAATCCGGCTCATAGGTGATGCGTCCGAGCGCATCGTCGGCGAGCGGCTGCGCCGCGTCGAACAATGCCGGTTGAAAAGGCGAAGAGCGCATCGCCGCAATATTGGGGTCTGGCTGCGCACGAACAACGGCGCCGGCGCGACCGAGCATCTTGCCGAATGCAATGCGGCCGCGACCGGTCGGGACGCTTGCCCGCTCAGGCGGCGCGGCCGGCGCGCACCGCCGCGATCGCGGCAGAGCGAAGTGGCTAGCGCGCCGCGCTTTTTCTTACGCGGGACCGGCGCTCGGGTCGCGCCGTATCGCTCTTGCGTGGACATAGGCGCCGGATCACGGCCGCCGCCTGCCGAGTTCGTCATGCGTTACGCCTTCGCCGTCGCCCTGCTGAGCCTTTGCCTGTGCGCCTGCGCCGATCGCGCCGTTCCGCCCGTGCGCGAAACCGTAGGCACGCAGCCCGCACTGCCGGCGCCGAAACGCCAACTCATACCGACGATCAAAATCGCTCCGGCAATCGGATGGTCCGCAGGCACGACCCCGCAGCCGGCCGACGATCTGGCCGTGAACGCCTTCGCGAGCGGACTCGATCATCCGCGCTGGCTGTTCGTGCTGCCCAACGGCGATGTGCTGGTCGCCGAGACCAACGCGCCGCCGAAGCCCGACGGCAACAAAGGCATCAAAGCCTGGTTCAAGAAGCGCGCGATGAAGAAAGCCGGCGCCGCCGTGCCCAGCGCGAATCGCCTGACGCTGCTGCGCGACGCCGACGGCGACGGCCGCGCCGACGTGCGGACTGCGTTTCTCGATGGCGTGAATTCGCCGTTCGGCATGGCGCTGGTCGGCGACGCGCTCTACGTGGCCGCGTCGGACGCGCTGCTGCGCTATCCGTATTCGACCGGCGCGACCGCGCTTTCCGGCCGCGGCGAAAAGATCGTCGAACTGCCGGCCGGCCGCATCAATCATCACTGGACCAAGAACGTGATCGCGAGCGCCGACGGCAAGCGGCTCTACGTCACCGTCGGTTCGAACAGCAATGTCGCCGAGAACGGCATCGCGCAGGAAACCGATCGCGCCGCAATCCTCGAAGTCGATCCCGCCGCGCGCCGCTACCGCGTGTTCGCGAGCGGATTGCGCAATCCCAACGGCCTGGCCTGGGAACCGGCCACCGGCGCGCTCTGGACCGTCGTGAACGAGCGCGATGAAATCGGCGACGATCTGGTTCCGGACTACCTGACCTCGGTGCGCGACGGCGGCTTCTACGGCTGGCCTTACAGTTATTTCGGCGCGCATGTCGACACGCGCGTGAAACCGCCGCGCCCGGACCTGGTCGCTGCCGCGATCGTTCCCGACTATGCGCTCGGCGCGCACGTCGCCGCGCTCGGCCTCGCCCATTCGCACGGCAACCGGCTGCCGTCGCGCTACGCCGACGGCATGTTCATCGGCGAGCACGGGTCGTGGAATCGCAAGCCGCCGAGCGGATACAAAGTCGTTTTCGTCGCATTTTCCAACGGACGACCCGTCGGCGAGCCGCGGGACGTGCTGAGCGGCTTCCTCGATGCGCAGGGCAATGCGCGCGGCCGGCCGGTCGGCGTCGCTATCGACCGCGCCGGCAACCTGCTCGTCGCCGACGACGTCGGCAACGCGATCTGGCGCGTCAGTGCGCGCTGAAACGCGCAGCCTGATTTCAGCCGGCGAGACCCGCTGAGAGAACCGTACCTGCATGCTCACTTCTGAGCATGCACTCGCGCCGAAAGCACGACAGCCGCACTCACGCCCCATCCGACGGACCCGCGACAGGGCCGTC
>CAMLSI010000379.1 GCA_946482585.1 uncultured Lysobacteraceae bacterium | reverse complement strand
AACATCACCGGTCCGATCGTCACGCTGCCCGCCGGCGACCTGTCGTTCGCCGCCGGTGCCGAGCACCGTTCGGAATACGGCGAGTTCATTCCTGACGCGCTCGCTCAGACCGGTGCCTCGACCAACCTGGCCGCTGGCCCCACGAGCGGCAGCTACAGTGTCGACGAACTCTACGCCGAGCTGTTCGTGCCGATCCTGCGCGACGTTGCCTTTGCCAAGGACCTGAGTCTCAGCCTCGCTTCGCGCCGTTCCGACTACGACACCTTCGGAAGCACGACGAACAACAAGATCGGGTTCACCTGGAAACCGATCGACCAGCTGATGTTCCGCGGCACCCGCGCTGACGGCTTCCGTGCGCCGACCATCGCCGACCTGTACGGCGGCGGCTCACAGACCTTCCCGTTCTACACCGATCCCTGCGACACGGTGTACGGTGCCTCACGCACCAACGCGGCGGTCCGTGCGCGTTGCGCCCAGGACATCCAGAACGCCGACACTTACCGCCAGCTGCAGCAGGGCTTCGTACCCACCACTGTGGCCAACGCGCAGTCGCCGGTTGCGTTCGTTTCCGGCTCGAACCCGAACCTGGTGCCGGAAGAATCGCGTTCGAACACGTTGGGTGTGGTGTGGAGCCCGACCTTCTCCGAAGGTCTCAACATGAGCCTGGACTGGTGGAAGATCCGCATCGATCAGACCATCGTCTCGGACGATCCGACGACCAAGCTCAACGACTGCTATGTCGACGGCAATGCGGCGCGCTGCACCGGCTTCACGCGTGATCCGGTGCTGGGCATCGTCAACACCATGAGCTTCGGCAACCGCAATGCCGGCTATGTCGAAACCAAGGGCTTCGACTTCGACCTGTCCTACAAGCTGCCGACCGACTGGGGCAATTTCGGCTTGGTCTGGCAGAACACCTACGTCTCCGACCTGGAGTTCAAGTCGACCAACATTCCGACCGTCCGGCACAGCGAAGCCAACTCGTTCGCGGGCAGCGCCGGCATCAACTTCCGCCTGCGCTCCATAGCGACGCTGAGCTGGGACTATGGTGATTTCGGCGCCAGCTGGGGTGCGCGTTATTTCTCCAGCTCGAAGGAAACCTGCCTGAGCGCGGCGACCTTCCCGGACGAGTGCAGCGATCCGAACTACATCGCGGCGAATCCGTCGGACACGCGTCCTATCAATCGCGTCGGCGCGAACACCTTCCACGACCTGCAGGTCCGCTGGAATACGCCGTGGAAGGGCACGATCTCTCTCGGTGCCAACAATGTGTTCGACCATCAGGCCGGTCTGAACTACTCGAACCCCGCTTCGTCGAGCACGCCGTACTACGGTGCGTTTGACATCGGTCGGTTCTATTACGTCCGGTACCACCAGACCTTCTGATCGGGACGGGCTGGTGTTGCAAGTCGGAGGCCCCGCAGCGATGCGGGGCCTTCTTTTTTGCGCGGCAGCGAAGCAGAAGCCGGGTCGCCGGAACTCGCGACGGCGGCGCGCGCCGCGGCGTCTGCTAGCGGCCGCGATTCACGGTGCGGCCGGCGTGGTGTCTCACGACTCCGGCAGCAGCGCAGGATCGAGCCGCACGTCGAACCAGTTGAAGCCCCAGTGCACGTGCGGACCGCTGGCGCGTCCGGTCGCTCCGGCGGCGGCGAAGACCTCGCCTTGCTCCACGCGGTCGCCGACCTTCACATCGATGCGGCTCAGATGCAGGAACGAACTCGTGAGGCCGTGACCGTGATCGATGAGCACGGTACCGCCGGTCAGCACGAGGCCGTTCGCCGCGAAACTCACGATGCCGGCGGCGGGCGCCTTCACCGGAGTGCCGGTCGGCACCGCGATGTCGAGGCCGTAGTGCGGCGCTTTCGGCACGCCGTTGTCGATGCGCTGACTGCCATAGACGCCGCTGATGCGGCCTTGCGCGGGACGCTCGAACCCATGCGTGTAGTCGTCGCGGTCATCGTCGCGCTTGCGCGCGTCGGCGACGCGCGCCTGTTCCTCGGCAATACGTCTGGCGAGCTCCGGATCTGGCGTGACCGTGTGTTGCGGCAGGCCGTCGACACGTTCGATCTTGTAGCTGCGCTGCGCGACCGCGAGTTCGCGCTGCTCGGTCCTGCCGCCGACATGGCGAATGGTGACCGTGACGGCCTGCGGCGCGTCGCGTTCGACGCCGAATACGAAAGCGCCGTCTCGCGCGACACGCGCTTCGCGTTCGCCGATCGTGACGCGGCTGCCGGGCTCGGTGCGCCCGATCACGAGCTGGCCCTGCTGAACCTGCTGCGGCAGCATCGTCGCTGCCGGCGTGACCGCGTCCGCCGCTCCGCCGGTGCCGAGTGCGACGCCGAGCAATGCGGCGTAGCGGCGGCGTAGGGTGGCTTGCCTCATCGGTCGAATTCGAGGCGCAGACCGCGCACTCCCTCGTCGACGCGGCTGCCGTCCCAGGCGCGCGCGCCGTTGACCCAGGTCGACGCGATGCTCGAGCGGAACGTATGTCCTTCGAACGGGGACCATCCGCAGCGCGACAGGATTTCCTCGCGCGTGACCGTGTGCGGCCGGGTCGGATCGACGAGCACGAGATCGGCGTGATAGCCCTCGCGCAGATAGCCGCGTTCCCTGACCTGGAACAGCTCGGCCGGCGCATGCGTCAGGCTTTCGACGATGCGTTCGAGCGGAATCGTGCCCGCGAAAGCCTGTTCGAGCGCGCACTGCAGCGCGAACTGGACCAGCGGCAGGCCCGACGGCGCCTGCTCGTAGGGCAACGCCTTTTCCTCGATCGTATGCGGCGCGTGGTCGGTCGCGAGCACATCAATGCGGCCGTCGCGCACCGCGGCGATGATGGCTTGGCGGTCGCTTTCGGCCTTGATCGCCGGATTGCATTTGATCTTGTTGCCGAGCGTCGCATAGTCGCTTTCGGAAAACTGCAGGAAGTGCACGCAGGTCTCCGCCGTGATGCGCTTGCCGCGCAGTGGTCCGGGACTGAACAGCGCCAGCTCGTCGGCGGTCGTGATGTGGAGGATATGCAGGCGCGTGCCGTGGCGCCGCGCGAGTCCGACCGCGAGCGTCGAGGACTTCAGGCAGGCCTCGCGCGAGCGGATGTAGGGATGGCGTTCGACCGGGATCGCACTGCCGTAGCGCTCGCGTTCGCGCGCGAGATTGGCGTCGATCGTCGGCGTGTCTTCGCAATGCGTCACGATGATCGTCGGCGCCTCGCGGAAGATCGCATCGAGCGTGTCGGGATTGTCGACGAGCATGTTGCCGGTCGATGCGCCCATGAAGATCTTGATGCCGCACGCGGCCTTCGGGTCGAGCGCGCGGATCACGTCGAGATTGTCGTTCGTAGCTCCGAGATAGAACGCATGGTTCGCGAGCGATTTCGCCGCGGCGCGCGCGTACTTGTCTTCCAGTGCGTCGAGCGTCGTCGTGGTCGGCTTGGAATTCGGCATCTCCATGTAGCTCGTGATGCCGCCGGCGACTGCCGCACGCGACTCGGTCGCGAAATCTGCCTTGTGTTCGAGGCCGGGTTCTCGGAAGTGCACCTGGTCATCGATCATGCCGGGCAGAAGCCATTGTCCCGACGCGTCGACGACAGTCTCGTCGACGCGCGCGTCGAGGCTGCCGGCGATGGTTTCGATGCGGCCGTCGCGCAGGCGCACGTCGGCAACGCGGCGGCTTCCTTCATTGACCAGCTCGGCATTGCGGATCAGCCAGTTCTTCATGAGTCCTGGCCTTCGAAAGGGTCCGATTTCTGACGTCGGAAGGTGAAGCGCGTCGGCACGTAGTCGAAGCCGCCGGCGCTGAAAGGATTGCATCGCAGCAAGCGCCAGCTCGCGAGCACGCTTCCGCGCAGCGCGCCGTGACGCGCGACGGCGACGCGCGCGTAGTGCGAGCAGCTCGGATGATAGCGGCAGCGTGCGCCGAACAATGGGCTCAGCAACCGCTTGTACAGGCCAAGCAAATAGAGTATTAGCCGGGACACGGAGGCGAGAAGCGCAGGACTTGGCGATGCGCGCAGGCGCAGATTTCCGGCGGTTGCCGGTGCTGGGGACTTAGGCTATAACACGCCGCCGCCTAGCCACAACGGTGAACGGAAATGGCGAAAAGCACGCGTAGTACGGCAAAGAAAGTCGTCGCCAAGGGCAAGGGCACTGCGAGCGCCAAGGCGGTGAAGAAAACATCGAGTGCGGCTTCGAAGAAGGCGCCCGTGAAAGCGGCAGCGCCCGCGAAGAAGGTCACGAAGCCCGCTGCGAAACCGACGAAAGCGGCGAAGCCGGCGGTGAAGGCAGTGAAGTCCGTCGGGAAACCGGCGGCCAGGCCCGTCGCGAAACCTGCTGCGAAAGCCGCTCCCAGGCCCGTCGCGAAAGCGGCGTCGAAGACGACGAAGGCCAGCAAGCCCGCTGCTGCGCCGAGCAAACCGAAATCGGCGCCCGCACCGGCCGCGGCTTCCGCAAAGGTGAAACACGCGGCGCCTACGATTCCGCCTGCCGTTGCGAAAACGGCGGCGGCGCCGAAGACACCGGCACAGGCGACACCCGCTGCAACGCCGCCCGCGCCCGTCGCAACACCAGCCCCCTCAAGCAAATCGACGAAGCAAGTGATCACAGAAGAAAGCAAAAAGAATTCGCGCAAGGGCGTCATCGCCCCGACCGCTTCGGAGTCCGGCATCACGATGGAAGGCGGCCGCTATGCGCTTGCCGCCACGACGAACATCGACCTGCCGACGGGTTATCGTCCTTCCCAGGACGAGGAGTACATGAACCCGATGCATCTCGCATTCTTTCGCAACAAGCTGCGCGAGTGGCGCGATCAGCTGGTCGAAGAATCGAAGCAGACCATCGACAACCTGCGCGAAGAAGTCCGCGATATCGGCGACGAGGCCGAGCGCGCGACGCGCGAGACGGAAAACTCGCTCGAGCTCCGTACCCGCGATCGCTATCGCAAGCTCATCGCGAAAATCGACAAGGCACTCAAGCGCATCGAGGAAGGCCGGTACGGCTACTGCGAAGAAACCGACGAGGACATCGGCCTCGAACGTCTCGAAGCGCGTCCCATCGCGACCCTGTGCCTCGACGCTCAAGAGCGCTGGGAGCATCGGCAGCGCCAGATGGGCGACTGAAAGCACGACAGCAAAAGCCCCGCGACTGCGGGGCTTTTCGTATCTGCTGGGGTGGATGTCGCTGGAGCGCGCAGTGCGTGAACGGACGTCCTGGCGCTCAGCCGGTCTGAATGCCCCGTGCGTGCTGCTTGATCGTCTGCAGCATCGCCGCAAGGCCGTT
>CAMLSI010000378.1 GCA_946482585.1 uncultured Lysobacteraceae bacterium | reverse complement strand
GCCGGTGCGGTCGCCCCTGGCGCGCAATGCGAGCGCGAGGTTGTTGCGCATCTCCGCCGCCCGCGGGCGCAGCTCCACGGCCCGGCGATAGTGCGATATCGCCTTGTCCACCTTTCCCATCTGGTACGCGACGACGCCGAGCAGGTGCCAGGCCTCGCCGTTGCGCGGGTCGAGCTTGGTCAGGCGCAAATAGTGACTCTCGGCCAGGCCGAGCTGCCCGGCGCGGTGATGGCCCTGCGCTTTCGCGAACAGTTCCAGGGCCTGGCGTTCCGGTGCGTGCGACATGGCGATTCCGTGGCCGGCGAACGCCTAGTGTAGAGGACGCTGCGGCTGCAACGGACCGGACGTCAAAGCGAATCGATGTCGCCGAGCGCGCGGATCAGGCGACGCGCGCGCTTGTCCGGCTTCGTCGCAGGCTTTGCGTAGCCGGTCGCTTCGAGACGCCGCTGTTCGGCGGCAGCGAGGCGCGCATGCCGACTTTCCTCGGTTTCCCGGTAGAGCGCCTGCGCGACCGGTGCCGGGCCGCGCTCGTCGCTGAGACCGAGAACGACGATTTCGTAGCGGTCCTCGCCGCGCGCGATGCGCAGGGTGTCGTTGACACGCACGGCGCGGCTCGGCTTGGCCGTACTGCCGTTCACGTCGACACGCCCGGCTTCGATCACGCTCTTGGCGAGACTGCGGGTCTTGAAGAAGCGCGCGGCCCAGAGCCAGACATCCAGACGTACCGGTTCGTCAATCACTTCCATCGCATCATTTCCGACTGTCGACGCGACCGTTTTCGAGTACGGCCGCCAGAGCGTCAAGGCCGTCGCCGGCCTCGAATAGTTTCGGCGCGCGCGCGCGCAATTGCACGCGCATCGCTTCGTTCGCAGCCTTGTCCTCGATGAGGCGCACCGCGGCGGAGACGTAACCGTCCTCATCGGTCGCGATACCGTCGGGCTGATCGAGCAGACGCAGCATGCCCGCGGTCTGGCGCGAGCGCAGAAACTCGCCTTCCCAGGTCACGACCGGCGCGCCGACGTGGCAGGTGTCGAGGCTCGTCGCACCGCCGCAGAACCACGGTGTATCGAGGATCAGATCCGCCTGCGCGACCTGCGCGAGATAGTCCGAGTAGGCCGTACGCGGCCGCAATTCCAGATGGCGTTCGGGGTCGACCCCCTGCGCCGCGAACGTCGTCGTGATGCGCGCGAGGAAGCGACGTTCGATCGCCTGGACACCGGCCGGCCCGCTGAAGAAACCGATGCGCGCGCCGGTTTCCTTCGCGAGCCGCGCCAGCGTCGCATCGAAACGCGGAATCAGCTTGACCAGGCTTTGCAGACACAGCAGCTGCGGCGGTCCCGTCTCGCGTCGCGTGCGCGTCGGCGCGTCAACCAATGGCTGCCGCGGCAGTGCGCCGAGGCCCGGCAGGCGGATCAGCGGTTCGCGGTAGTGCGCGTCGGCACCGGGGGATTCCAGCGCGGCGCCGCTGAGAAAACCGTCGAAACCGGCAAGACCGCTGCTGACCGGGTGGCCGTAGGCGAGGTACTGGCGCGGCGCGAGCGGCAGCGCGGCGAGCGCGTGCATGGCCGGGTCCATGCCGACGTCGAGGAACACGACGACATCGGGCGCGGTCTCGCGGATCGCGGCTGCGACGGCCAGCGGCGCGAGCGGCACATGGCGGAACCCGTCGACGCGCACGGCGATCTCGGCCGTCGTCGCGTCACTGAGATTGCCGCAATGGAAGGCCCAGCGTTCGAAGCGCCGCGGATCGAGCGCATCGAGCCAGCGTCCGAAGTAGCGCGTGATCGTGTGTTCGCGCAGTTCTGCACTGACGAAGGCGACGCGGACTCGAGCCGCATCGCGACGCGCGACAGGTGGTTGCGCGAGCGCGCCGCCGGCCGCACGCATGATGCGTTGGACGAGTTCGCCGAAGCGGGTGCCGAGCGCGCGGTTGTCCTGCGGCTGGTAGTGCAGCGGAAACGGCAGCACGCGGCAGATCGCGGCATAGGCTGCATCGACCTGCGCGGCCGTATCCAGGCGCAGGTCCGTGTGTATGCGTTCGAGTTGCAGCGCGAAGCGTTCGCGTGACGCCGCGATCGCATCGTCGCTGTCCATGAGGGCCGGCAGCGCAAGTGCGCCCAGCCAGGCTATGGTGCGCTGCTGCGGGTCCGGCAACAGCGCGGCGCGGCGCAAGGTCTCGACGCCGGTTGCGAATTCGCCCGATTCGATCTGCGCCTGACCGAGGTCGGCGACGAGGCCGGCGCGTTCCGGCGTGAGCGTCACCGCGCGCTGCAGCGCCGGCAGCGCGACATCGACATCGCGACGCTGACGCGCCGCGCGCGCCAGCACGCGCAGCGCGGCAGCATCCTCGGGCGCGCTGTCGACGGCGGCCTGAGCGAGCACCTGTGCCGTTGCGGCGTCACCGTTCTGCAGAGCCAGTTCGGCCGCGCTCACGCGCAGCGCGACGTCCTGCGGCCGCAGCGCGAGCAGGCGTTGCAGCAGCGCGAACGCCGCTTCGCCGTCGCCGCCGCGGAGCAGCACGCCGGCGAGATTGCGCAGCGTGTCGCCGTGCTGCGGATCCAGCACGAGCACCTTCCGGTAGGCTGCGCTCGCGGCGGCGGTGTCGCCGCCGAGTTCCTGCAGGTAGGCCAGATGAAACAGCAGCGCGGTATCCGAGGGCCAGTGCAGCACCGCGCGCTGCAACAGTTCGAGCGCGAGTGCGGCCTGTCCCGATTGAAACGCCGCGACCGCAGTCTGCAGCCACAGCCCCGGTTGTTCCGGCCGCCAGCCGAGGCATTGCCGCAGCGGCGCGAGCGCGGACTGCGCATCGCCGCGCGCGAGCGCGCGCTGCGCTTCGTTCCAAGCCGCGTCGAATGCCGCGCGCGTACCGCTCATGCGATCGGCGTGGCGCGCGGCAGGCCGCGCATCAGGCCGCCGCCAACAGCGCGTTGATACGGCGCACGAACCCGGCCGGATCGTCGAGCTGCGCACCGTCCATGAGCTGCGCCTGCTCGAACAGCAGCAGGCTGTACTCGCCCGCACGTGCGGTGTCGGCCTCGGCTTCGATGCGGCGCACGAGCGCATGCTGCGGATTGATCTCGAGTACCGGCTTGCTCGCCGGAACCTCGTGACCCGCTTCGCGCATGAGACGCTGCATGTGCGAAGCCATCGCGAATTCGTCGAGCACGAGGCAGGACGGAGAATCGGTCAAGCGCTGGCTCACGCGCACGTCGCGCACGCGTTCGCCGAGCAGTTCCTTGAGCTTCGCGACGACGGGTTCGGCCGCCTTGACCGCTTCCTCGCGCGCCTGCTTGTCGTCGCCGCCGGCGAGCGCGTCGAGATCGAGGTCGCCCTTGGCCGCATTGCGGAGCTTCTTGCCGGCGTATTCGCTCAGATAGCCGAGCATCCATTCGTCGATGCGATCGAACATCAGCAGCACTTCGACGTTGCGCGCACGCAGCGCCTCGATCTGCGGACTGCCCTTCGCCGCGGCGTAGCCGTCGGCGCTGACGAAGTAGATCGCATCCTGGCCGACCGGCATGCGCGCGATGTAGTCGTCGAACGATACCGTGCGCGCCTGACCTTCCGACGCGGTCGACGCGAAGCGCAGCAGCTTGGCGATGCGCTCGCGGTTGGCGCCGTCCTCGGCGATACCTTCCTTGAGCACATTGCCGAAGGTATCGATGAAGGCCTGGAATTTTTCCTTGTCGTCGCTGGCCAGCTTCTCGAGCAGGTCGAGCGTGCGCTTCACGCAGGCCGCGCGAATCTGCGCGACGAGGCGGTTGTCCTGCAGGATCTCGCGGCTCACGTTCAGCGGCAGGTCGTCGGAATCGACGACGCCGCGCATGAACCGCAGATAGGCCGGCAGCAGCTGTTCGCTCGCGTCCATGATGAACACGCGGCGGATGTAGAGCTTCAGACCCTTGCGTTCGTCGCGGCCGCTGAACATCGCGTCGAACGGCGGCTTGGACGGCAGGAACAGCAGCAGCGTGTAGCTCTGCGAACCTTCGACGCGATTGTGCGTCCACGCCGCCGCGTCATTGAAATCGTGCGACAGCGATTTGTAGAAGCCCTGGTAGTCGTCGTCCTTCAGTTCCGACTTCGACCGCGTCCACAGCGCTGCGGCGTGATTGACGGTTTCGAATTCGCCCGTCGATTCGCCGTCCTTCTGCGCCGGCAGGCGGATCGGGAACGCGATGTGATCCGAATACTTCGAGATCAGGTCGCGCAGCTTCCACGCGCTCAGGAATTCCGTCTCGTCTTCCTTGAGGTGCAGGATCACGCTCGTGCCGCGCGGCGCTTCGATCGCGTCGATCGTGTATTCGCCGGTGCCGTCGGACTCCCAGCGCACGCCCTCGTTCGCCGGACCGCCGGCGCGACGCGTGATCAGGGTGACCTTGTCGGCGACGATGAATGCCGAATAGAAGCCGACGCCGAACTGGCCGATGAGCTGCGTGTCCTTGCGCGCGTCGCCCGACAGCGATTCGAGGAAGCGCTTGGTTCCGGAACGCGCGATCGTGCCGATATTCTCGATGACTTCATCGCGCGTCATGCCGATGCCATTGTCGCGAAGGGTCAGCGTGCGCGCGTCGGCATCGAAATGGATGTCGATGCGCAGATCCGCGTCGCCTTCGGTCAGCGCCGGGTTCGCGAGCGCTTCGAAACGCAGCTTGTCGCACGCGTCCGATGCATTGGAGATGAGTTCGCGCAGGAAAATTTCCTTGTGCGAATACAGCGAATGCGTCACGAGGTGCAGGACCTGCGCGACTTCGGCCTCGAATTTGCGGGTCTGAGCGGTGTTCTCGGTCATGGTCGGTAGTCTGGGTAAGGTTCGAGAGACAGGTCGAACGACGCGGCGTGTATAGGGACGCCGCCCGCGGTTTCAACCGTCGGCGGCAAAGGCGTGCGCGGCGCGGGTCGCCGACTGGCGTTTACAGCGTCCACGAAGTCCACAACGCAAAAAGCCGCCCAACGGCGGCTTTTTGCAGTGCAGCAGAAACGGATTACTCGGACTTGCCGCCGTGCTTGCCCAGATCTTCCTGGATGCGGGCAGCTTTGCCTTCGAGACCGCGCAGGTAGTACAGCTTCGCGCCACGCACCTTGCCGCGACGCTTGACCGACACCGAGTCGATGACCGCGCTGTGGGTCTGGAACACGCGCTCGACGCCGAAGCCGTGCGAGATCTTGCGGACGGTGAAGGCCGAGTTCAGGCCGCCGTTGCGCTTGGCGATGACCACGCCCTCGTAGGCCTGGACGCGCTCGCGGTTGCCTTCCTTGACCTTGACGTTGACGACGACGGTGTCGCC
>CAMLSI010000377.1 GCA_946482585.1 uncultured Lysobacteraceae bacterium | reverse complement strand
TCGCTCGACGCGGCGATGCGGCATCCCCGAAAACGACCGGCTCCGGCCGGTCGTTCTCTTTTTGCGATTCGGTAGCGTGCGGTCGCCATCGGCGAGCACGCGCCCGACGGTTTCCGCGGACCATCGCCTTCCGTACGGAGGGCGAAGGTCCCTAAACGTGTACGTGTGCAGAGCACATCGAAGTACCCAGTTCGCTTCTGCCTCACTGTTTCGTTTTTCCAAGCAGCTCGCCACCGGTCGCGCGCTGCCCGACCGGCAGAGCGCGGCCATCGTTCTCCACTGCCTGACGGAGGCTCCATGAGAGATCTGGAGAAGTTCCGCGGCCGGCTTCCTTATGCGACCGAGCTGTTCGGTGTTTACCAGCCTCTGATCGGCTGGAAATCCAAGATCATCCAGCAACGCCTGCAGGACACCGGGTTGTCGACCGCAGGCTTTCCCCGGGTGTTCACGGTCGCGGACCTCGAACGCCTCGAGGTGAGACAAGGAGCCGGCGAGATACTGACGATCGACGGCGACGGCGACATAGGGCCGGTCCAGCGCGAACCGGAACTGTTCAAGAGCAACGCGACGCCGCTGCTGGCCGATCCGCCGGAATTTCTCGACAGCCTGATCGTGCGGCGGCTGCAGCCGGATCTCACCGCATCGCTGCGCCAGCATCCGGCCGACGAGGCCGATTTCTGGCTGCCGTTCTGGAACGAGCTGCTGAGCCCGGACAATCTCAATCGCGTCTTCCGGCGCGCGCTCGACGAGCTGGTCGGTGAAGACAGAGGCCTGTTCGCTCCGCGCAGGGCTGAGGCCGGCGATCGCCTGGGCGACTACGTGGCGCGCGTGCGCACGCAGTTCGCGACGCGCGCCGAGGCCGCGGACCACCTGTTCAACAAGGAAGCCTACGTCGCGCGCTATCTCAACGCGCTGTTGCCGCGCACCGACGATCCCGCAGCCGTCGACGCGTTCCTCGGCAAGATCGCCGCGTTGCTGCTCAAGACGCGTCCCTCGCTCGACTACGCGAAGGTGCTGCAGCAGCTGGATCCGATGCATCTCGCCGTCGGCAAGGGGCGCGAGGCCGTGCTGTCTCCGCTCGGCATCGTCAACATCTTCCGCCAGTACTTCTTCGAGTTCGGCACGTTCCTCGGCCCTCCGGTCGAACATCTCTGGCTCAGCCCCGGCAGCATGACCGAGCTCATCGAAGTCAGCACGCGCCGCGTGCTCGAGGAGCGCACGTTCGAGGAATTCGCCGAACGCATCCTGCGCAGCGAAAGCACGGCGACGACCGAGGACGAACTGGCCACGGCCATCAAGAGCGAGAATCAGAAGAACACGAAACTCGGCGCGTCGCTGTCGGGCGGCGCGACGATCCTCGTCGCGCACGTCGAGGCCAGCGGCACGACCAGCGTGGAGGAAACGCAGCGGCGCGCCCGCGAAGAAAACCACCGTACGCTGCGCCAGCAGAGCGCGAAGCTGTCGAGCGAGATCCGCTCGAACTACAAGTCGAGCTTCCGCACGGTCACGGAGACGACTGACACGCGCAGCAAGCGCTACGTGATCAAGAACGACACGCCCGACCTCGTCAACTACGAGCTTCGCCGCAAGATGCGCGAAGTCGGCGTGCAGATGCAGGACATCGGCACGCAGCTGTGCTGGCAGGTCTACGTCGACGACCCGGGCGCGGCTCTCGGCCTCGGACAGCTCGTCCATCTGGCGTCGAAGGGCGATCTCGCCCAGTACGCCGCGCTGCCGACCAAGCCGGAACCGAAGAACCATACCGAGGTCGTGACGATACTGTTGCCGGTGCCCAGGGCCGGCGAGCGCAGCAGCCTCGGGCCCATCGTCGCGGCGGGCTTCGTCGGACTGACCGTCGGCAGCCTGCCCGGCGTCGCGGTCGGCGTCGCCGCCTACGAAGTGCTCGACAGCCTGTTCGGCGACGACGAAGAACCGCACGACTGGTACAGCATCGACGCGCCCAGGACCATCCACCAGCCGTTCAAGCTGGCGCTGCCCGAGGGCTATCAGATCGCGGGCGGCGCCGAGCAGATCGAAGACGAAGTCTTCAGGAAGGCGCCCACACTAGGCGAATCGATCCCGCTGCGCTGGCTCGGCAAGAACGGCATGAAGCTGCAGTACCACATGACCATCATGAATGCCGGCGACGGTACGATGGATCTCGTCGTCAACGGCGGCGACGTCACGCCCGGCGAAATCATCGAGTTCCAGGCGCAGATCACGATAGCGCCGACGGCCGCCAAGAAGGCGGCGATCGCCGAGGAGAACAAGGCCGTCGTCGCGGAAAACACGAAGCGCGAGATCGAGCGCGAACGAAAGATCAAGGAAGAGATGGTCAAGAGCGTCAAGGAGCGCGTGAAGCTCGCGAGCGAGATCAAGGCGCGCAGCAGCGACGACCTGCGCGAGGAAGAGCGCACCGTGGTCTATCGCAGCCTGATCGCCCAGCTCATGCGCGACGCCTGGAGCCTGTCGGCGAACCGCGCGCTGGCGCATCTGCGCTCGGAGCTCGTGAAGTCGCTGTTCGACGTCGACAAGATGATGTATTTCGTCGCACCGGAATGGTGGCAACCGCGGCGACATCGCTCGTCGCTGCGGACCGGTGCCGATATCGAAAAGCCGCTGACACCGGGCGGCGTCGCGGCGGCGGCCATCACCACGAGTGTGTCGCTGGCCGGCAAGGCGATGAACACGCTCGTCGACATGGGCGCGCGCGCCAAGCTCGGCACGCTCGGCACCGAGGACATCGTCGGCTGGGGCGGCGAAGGACGCGGCGACAACTATCTCATCACGGAAAATTCCGCGTGCGCGCGCCTCGGCAGTTCGCTGGGCTGGCTGCTGCAGCTCGACGGCGACGACCTGCGCAACGCGTTCCTGAATGCGCCGTGGGTGAAAGCCGTCATTCCGATTCGCCCGGGACGCGAACTCGAAGCGCTGGAATGGCTCAAGCAATCGGAAGTCGAAGGCGTGCAAGGCCTCGGCGAGCGCTACGCCGGCGACGATCGCCTGCTGTTCAAGCAGAAATACCTGGAGCGGCACCAGGTGGACAAGGACCCGACCGTCGAGGACGTGCTGGTGCTCATCGCCGAAGACGTGGCCGAGAAGCACCGCCGTTCTCTCGCCGTCGGCCAGGGCGTGAACTACGCGCCGCCCGATGAAGTGTTCGAAAAGGGCTTCGATCCGCTGCCCGGCGGATTCCGCGCGACCTGGAGCGAGCATTTCGAGTTCGTCGATCAGTGGATCGAAGTGTTGCCGACCGACCAGATCGTCGCGACCGAAGTGGAATACGACGCGAACGGAATGCCGACCTGAAGCCGATGCCGCCACTAGCCCGACGCAGAGCATCCTGATGGCGCCGGTGTCGGTCAGCGAAACGATCGCCGGCGGCGGCCGTGCCGACGCGCGCATGCGGAAGGCGCTCGCTGCCGTGCCGGCGGGGCCGGCGCCGCAGCGGCCGGAACGACGCCCGCTGCTGCCGCTCACGCAATCCTGGCCGCCGCAGGATTTCGCGCCGCGCACGGTGCACGACTATTGGTTCGCCGCCACACCGCCGGTCCGCGACGGCGGCACCATCGGTTTCGAACTCGCGACGGTCGATCCGGCGTTCGACGTCGCCGTGCTCGACGTGAAAGGTGTCGACTACGTCGCGCTGGTCATCGTCGGCATTCCGCGCGAGCTTCGCGCATCCGCCCCGAAGAGCGCGCGTTATCTCTACTTCTGGCGTCCGCCGCCGAACACGAACGGCGATCGTTACGGTCCGACCTATGCGCCCGACCTGCTGGGCCCCTACCCCTACAACTTCGATTTCGGGTTCTACGGCATCTGGAACTACCTGAACTATCGCGCCGATCCCCTGACCTGCCGCGAAGAACGCTGGATGCCGAGCAAAGCCGCGGTTGCGGCGCGCGGCGCTCCCGGCCTGCGCGAGGTCGAGGAAAAATTCACGTTCGGCCTGCCGTATCAGATACGCCGTTCCGCGCAGCCGTTCGTGCTGGTGCAGCCGGTATTCGGAATCGGCAGTTATCCCGGTGGGCTGCAGCGCGCCGATACGGCTGCCGCGCTGCTCGACGCGGTGCATGCCTGGCTCTGGAAGTCGCCCGATGCCGAGCCGCCCGCGATCGGCGGCGTCGCTCTGGCCGGCTACAGTTTCGGCGCCGAGGTCATCGCGAAGTTCGTCGTCGAGAACCGCCGTTCGCGCCTGGTCGATACGCTGCTGCGCGACGCGATCCTGCTCGATCCGCCGTCGGGAACGGACGCGGCGTTCGCGAACATCGGCGCGGCGCTCGACCAGTGGGCCGCGGCCGGAGCCGGCAGGCGGCGCATCGCGCTCTACAGCCAGACGGATTTTCCGTCGCTGCCGCGCGATGTCCCGCGACCGCGCGACCTGCGCAAGGCGTTTCTCGGCCAGAATGCGAAATGGCGTTATCTGTACCTGCCGCAGTCGAGCTGGGTCGACGCGCAGAACGCCGCGCGCAAGGCGGATGCGGCACGCCTGCTCGATGCCATGAAGTCGGCGCGCGCCGTCGGCGGCGACACCGGTGCCGAGGCGTCGGCCTCACGCGCCGAGGCGCACCGGGTCCTGAAGGAGTCGGCCTCCGACGAGTACGCCCGGGAGAACCGCATCGACAGCTACGACGCGGTCCATTTCGCGATTCCGGCGATGCTGCTCACGGATGCGCTGCGTACGAGCCCCGCCTAGCGACCGATAGAGAACGCGTGAAACGGCACGGGCGAAGCGCCGTTGCCGACGCTTCGCCCGCGGCGTGTTGCCCGACTCGCCCTACTTCGTACGCACGATCGCTGCCGTGAGCGCCGACGGTGCGCCGCCGCCTTGGGTGAACGTGAAGTTGGCGGTTCCGCCCGTCGCCACGCCGAAGCGCACATAGCGCGTGCCGCCGCCGGGGCCGAGCACGAAGTTCATCGGTGTGGCGTCCGTGAGCGGGGTGGTCGCGAGCGGGAAGCCGCCGAGACCGCCGTAGACCGAACGGAAATTCCACGACGGCAAGCTGTACTGCGAAGCCACGCCGGCAACGCCCGAATCGTCGGTGTAGGCGCCGACGAGGAAGTCGCGCGCCCAGTCGTCGAGATCCACGTTCAGTACGGCCTGCAGGTTGGCGCGACCGTTCTGGGCCGAATTGACGATTCCGCTGAGCAGCGCCGCGTCTCCGGTGTTCTTGCGGTCCAGCGCGTAGCGCAGGAAGTTGTAGACGATGGCGAAATTGCCGGCGGCATTCTCGTGCACGGTCGGGCTGGTGCCGGTCGAGTGCGGAGTCTCGCGCAGTGCTGCGCGA
>CAMLSI010000376.1 GCA_946482585.1 uncultured Lysobacteraceae bacterium | reverse complement strand
CTGCCGCATAGAGGCGCACGAGGGCGTCGCCGTGCGCGTCGCGTGCGGGCAGGGCCAATCGCTGCGGCTCCCGCGCCAGCGCGCTGCCATCGGTCGACAGAGTCAGCACATGGCCGTTGTCGAGCACGACACGCACCGCCGCCTGCGCAAGGCCCGTCCAGCTCAGGCCGGTGCAGAGCAGACCGGCGCAGAGCAGGCGCCGGTGCAGGTTCAGACCCATTCGCGCGGGACGAGATACTCGGCGAGCCGCGCTTCGTCGCTGCCGGCTTCCGGCTGATAGCCGTACTCGAACCGCACGCGTGGCGGAAGACTCATGAGGATCGACTCGGTGCGCCCGCCCGACTGCAGGCCGAACAGAGTGCCGCGATCCCAGACCAGGTTGAACTCGACGTAGCGGCCGCGCCGGTACAGCTGGAACTCGCGCTCGCGTTCGCCGTAGGGCGTTGCCGCGCGGCGCTCGACGATGGGCAGGTACGCGTCGAGGAAGGCGTTGCCGACCGATTGCGTCAGCGCGAAGCAGCGCTCGAAGCCGCCGTCGTTGAGATCGTCGAAAAACAGGCCGCCGACGCCGCGCGTCTCGTTGCGATGCTTCAGGAAGAAGTACTCGTCGCACCAGCGCTTGTAGCGCGCATACACCGCATCGCCGTAGGGCGCGCAGGCCGCTCGCGCGGTCGTGTGCCAATGCACCACGTCTTCGTCGAAGGGATAGAACGGCGTCAGGTCGAACCCGCCGCCGAACCACCAGACCGGCTCCGCATCGGGCTTGTGCGCCTCGAAGTAGCGCACGTTCATGTGCGTGGTCGGCACGTAGGGATTGCGTGGATGCAGCACGAGCGACACGCCGAGCGCGCTCCAGCTGCGTCCGACGAGCTCGGGCCGCTGCGCGGTCGCCGAAGGCGGCATGCGCTCGCCGTGCACGCGCGAAAAACCCACGCCGGCCTGCTCGAACACGCGTCCCTGCTTGAGCACGCGCGAACGCCCGCCGCCGCCCTCCGCCCGCTGCCAGCTGTCCTCGGCGAAGCGCGCTTCGCCGTCGGCGGTTTCGAGAGCGCTGCAGAGCCGGTCCTGCAGATCGTGCAGGAAGGTTTGCATGCGGGAAACGGGGGTGTCGGGCATGGGAAGAAACCGGTGCGGATGAAGGCGAAACGCGGGTTGGTGCCTAGCGTGGCTTCGCCGGCGGCCCGGCGCCGACCTGCGCGTGGCGTCAGGTTCCGAGCAGGGTGAGCTCGCCGCTGATGTCGACGACGAGGTTGTTGATCCAGCTGTTGTAATTCTGGTGGATCAGTTTCTGGCCGTTCTTTTCCATGAAGTTGAGGTTTTCCGAATCGATGTAACTGATGCGGATGTCCTTCGCGTTCCAGTCGATGGCGATGCGCGCCTTGTGATCGCGCACGAGCAGGGTAGCCTTGATCGCGCCGGGCTTGTCTTCGGAGACGACCCATTTGCGGCCGACCAGCGCCTTCTTGATGATCTTCGCGACTTCGGCGCTGGCCGTCTTCGGCGGAATCGCGATCGGGTCGGGATTCACGAGCGGCGCTTCGCGCCAGCCGGCGAGCAGCAGCAGGATGGGAAGAAGCAAAATAAGAACAAATCTATTACGTAGCATGATCGCTCCATCGATGTGGGGCCGGGCGGCCCGCCGCGCATGGTAGGCGCCGCCGCCGCAGGCGGCAATCGGCGCTCAGGTGACGCGGTCGACCATGCGCCGATGACCGATGAAGCGCGCCCAGCGCCGGCCCACGTCGAGCCAGAGGCAGTAGCTGGCCTCGAGCGCGAGTCGCGCGAGCAGTCCGGCACGCAGCCGCAGCCGCGGCTCGGCCGCGACGATTTCCGCATCGAAACCCAGCGACTGCGCGAGCAGCAGGCAGCGCGGCAGGTGATACCGGCTGCTGACCAGGGCGACGCGTGCGGCAGCTGCGGCGCCGAGCAGGTCGCGCGCGTTGCGCAGGTTCTCCAGCGTGTCGGTCGAGGCATCCTCGCAGCGCACGTTCGCGTCCGCCGGCAGACCGCGCTCGCGCAGCCGCGCCAGCGCGGCCGCCGCTTCGCTGAGTCCGGCGCCGGTACGGCCGCCGAGCAGCAGCAGCGAATAGGGGCGTTCGGCGACGAGCTGGCGTACGCGTTCGATGCGCGCGGCGTAGTCGGCGTCGACGGCATCGCCGGTCAGGCGCTTGCCGAACAGCAGCACCGTGTCGGCCGAGCGCGGCTGCAGCGGTGCCGCATGGGCGAGCCAGAGGGTGCGTACGAAGAAATAGAGCCAGAGCAGCCCGCCGCTGAGCACGACCGCCAGAGCGCTGACGACCAGCGAATGCCAGACGTCGCGGTCGGTCAGATGCCGCCAGGGACCGTCGCGGAACGGCGAATACGAGGAGCTCATCGGCGGTACTGGCGCGGGGATTCATGAACGGAGGCGCCGTTGTATAGTCGAGCGCCCCGGCCTTGCAAGCCGGGAAATCCGTTCCCTTTCAGGTGCGTCGCGCTTGCCATCCCCCATTTCACCGCTGGCCGTGACGGCCTATACCGCCACCTCGGCCGCTGGCCGCGGCGTCGAGGCTTTCAGTGCCGCGCTGCGCGAACGGCGCGGCGGGCTGCGCAGCAACGATTTCGGCGACGAACCGCTCGCCTGCTGGATTGGCCGCGTCGACGGCCTCGAGGACGCCGCGGTCCCCGGTGAATTCGCCGCCATCGATTGCCGCAACAACCGTCTCGCCTGGTGCGGATTGCAGGAGGACGGGTTCCTGGCCGCGGCGCGCGCGGCGATCGCGCGCTACGGCGCCGATCGCGTCGCGGTCGTGCTGGGTACGTCGACGGCGAGCATAGGCGCGACTGAGGAGGCCTATCGCGGTCTCGACGACAGCGGCGGATTCGTGCCGCCGTACCGTGATTTCCTGCTGCATTCGCCGCATTCGCTGGTCGCGTTCGTGCAGGGCGTGCTCGGCGCGACCGGCCCGGCCTGCACGGTCGCGACGGCCTGCTCCTCGAGCGCGAAGGTCTTTGCCCAGGCCGAGCGGCTGATCCGTCTCGGCTGGGCCGATGCGGCCGTGGTCGGCGGCGTGGACACGCTCTGCGGCAGCGTGCTGTTCGGCTTCAACGCGCTGCAGCTCGTATCGGACGAACCCTGCCGCCCGTTCGATGTTGCACGGCGCGGCATTTCGATCGGCGAAGCGGCCGGCTTCGCGCTGCTCGAGCGTGCGACGCTGCATCCGCGTGCGCCGCAGCTGCTCGGCTGGGGCGAATCCAGCGACGCGCACCACATGTCTTCGCCGCATCCGGCCGGTCTCGGGGCGCGGCTGGCGATCGTCGATGCGCTGCAGCGCGCGGGCCTGTCGGCGGACGCCGTGGATTACGTCAACATGCACGGCACGGCGACGCCGGCCAACGACGCGGTCGAAGCCGTCGTCGTCGCCGAGACCTTCCCGTCCACGACGCGCGCGAGTTCGACCAAGGGCTGGACCGGGCACACGCTCGGCGCGGCCGGCATCGTCGAAGCGGTGGCCTGCCTGGTCGCGCTGGAGCAAGGATTCATGCCGGGCACGCTCAACTGCAACGCGCCCGATCCCGTCTGTGGTCCGCAATTCGCGCTCGACAACGTCGAGCGCGCGCCGCAGGTCGCGCTGTCCTCCTCGTTCGGCTTCGGCGGCAACAACGCGGTACTCGTTTTCGGTCGCGGAGGCCGCGCATGAGCGAACTCGTCGTACGCGTTGCCGGCATCGGCATCTACGGCCCGGGACTGACCGGCTGGCCGGTCGCCGCGGCGGTGCTGCGCGGCGAACGCGCGTTCGAGGCGGCCGAGCCGCCCAAGCCCGCACCGGTGCAATTGCCGGCGGCGGAACGCCGGCGCGCGCCGGACACCGTGCTCTATGCGGCCCAGGCCGCCGCGGAAGCCTGCGCGATGGCGCAGGCCGAGCCGGCGCAGCTGTCCTGCATTTTCAGTTCGACCCAGGGCGACATCGCGATCACCGACTACATGTGCACGACGCTCGCCTCGGCGCCGCGCGAACTGTCGCCGACGAAATTCCACAACTCGGTGCACAACGCGGCGGTCGGCTATTGGAGCATCGCGACCGGCTGCCGTGCGCCGTCGACGGCGCTGAGCGCCTGGACCGACAGCGTCGGCGCGGGCCTGCTCGAGGCCGCGGTACAGGTCGTCGACGGCGGCGCGCCGGTGTTGTTCGCGGCCTATGACGCCGCGGCGGCCGGCGCATTGCGCTCGGTCGTGCCGTTCGACTGCGGCTTCGCGCTCGCGTTCGTGCTCGTCCCCGATTCCGCGCCGGGCGGCACGCGCCTGGCGCTGCGCGCCGCGACGGAGGCGGGCGCCAACGACGAACTCGACGCCGACTGGGCGCGCACCTTGCGCGCACGCAACCCGTGCGCCGACGGTCTCGCGCTGCTGCAGGCGCTGGCGGTCGGCGCGCCGCGGCGTCTGCGCGTCGGCGCCGGCGCGCGTTTTTCGCTGCAGGTCGAGGTGACGCCGTGAACCTGCGCGCCGCCGTATTGATTCCGTGCCTCAACGAGGAGCGCGCGATCCGCGCGATCGTCGAAGGCGTGCTGCAACACACGCCTCACGTCATCGTCGTCGACGACGGATCCAGCGACGGCACGGTCGCCGCGCTGAGCGGGCTGCCGATCGATCTGATCCGCCACGAGCGTCCCGGCGGCAAAGGCAACGCGCTGCGCGCGGGCTTCCGCCGCGCGCTCGAACTCGATGTCGACGGCGTGCTGACCATGGACGGCGACGGCCAGCATTTCTACGGCGACGTGCCGCGCATCCTGCGCGTGGCGGCCGGTCTGCCCGGCCACATCGTCGTCGGCGCGCGCCTGATCGGGCGCGAGCGCCAGCCGAAGATCCGCCGCATCGCGAACGACATCGCCGACTGGGGCATCGCCTGGGCCGTGGGGCAGCGGCTCGTCGATTCGCAGAGCGGCCAGCGCTGGTATCCGCGCGATGTGATCCGACTCGCGGCCGACGTCGCGCCGCAGGGCTTCGTGTTCGAGGCCGACATTCTCATCGAGGCCGCGCGGCGGCTGGCCACGCGCGTCGCCGCGGTGCCGATCGAAGTGCGCTATGCGGGCGAGTTCCGCCGCAGCCATTTCAAGCCGCTGCGCGATTTCTGCCGCATCACCTCGCACGTGTTCGGGCGCGTGGTGGAAGTCGGCTCCGTAATCCGTACTTACCGGATCGCGCGCACGACGCCGATCGAGGTCATCGACCCCGACGGCGCCCGCGTGCGCGTTCCGCCGGAAACTGCCGGCGCCGCCGGGAGCGCGTGACGATGGGTCATTCGATGTTGCTGCTGCAGCTGGTCGTCATTCTCGGCACGGCACGCATGCTGTC
>CAMLSI010000375.1 GCA_946482585.1 uncultured Lysobacteraceae bacterium | reverse complement strand
CGTGCTGCTGATCGGCATCGTCAAGAAGAACGCGATCATGATGATCGACTTCGCGATCGAGGCGCAGCGCGAGGGCCTGCGCGCGCGCGACGCGATCCACCGCGCCTGCCTGCTGCGCTTCCGCCCGATCATGATGACGACTGCAGCGGCACTGCTCGGCGCGCTGCCGCTCGCGCTCGGCAACGGCATCGGCGCCGAGCTGCGCCGGCCGCTCGGCGTGTCCATCGTCGGCGGATTGCTGCTGTCGCAGCTCGTGACGCTGTACACGACGCCGGTCATCTATCTCTATCTCGAACGCGTCAACGAGTGGATCGCGCGCCGCCGTGCGCGCGGCGACGCCGTGGCCGCCGCGGCCGCGCCATGAGTCTCTCTACACCGTTCATCAAGCGTCCCATCGGCACGTCGCTGCTGGCCGCGGGCCTGTTCGTCGCGGGCATGCTCTGCTACACGATGCTCGGCGTCGCGCCGCTGCCGAACGTCGAGTTCCCGGCCATCTTCGTCTCGGCGAGCCAGCCCGGCGCCGACGCCGGCACGATGGCGACGACCGTCGCCGCGCCGCTGGAACGTCACCTCGGCCAGATCGCCGGCATCGACGAGATGAGTTCCAACAGCAGCGAAGGCAGCGCGTCGGTCAACATCGTGTTCGAAGCCGGCCGCAATCTCGACAGCGCCGCGCGCGACGTGCAGGCCGCGATCAACGCGGCCGCGCCGGACCTGCCGGCAGGCCTGCGCACGTCGCCGACCTATCGCAAGGCGAACCCGAGCAACGCGCCGATCCTGATTCTCGCGATGACCTCGCCGACGCGGCCGCTCGGCGAGCTGTTCAACTATGCCGACTCGCTGGTCGCGCAACGCCTGCGGCAATTGCCCGGCGTCGCCGACGTCGACATCGCCGGCGGCGCGACACCCGCGATCCGCGTCGACCTGAACCTGCGTTCGCTCAACGCGCGCGGCATCTCGGCCGACGACGTGCGTCAGGCGCTCGTCGCGGCCAACGTGACGACGGCGCAGGGCTTCCTCAGCGACGGCCGCACGACCATGGCCATCGCCTCGAACAACGCGCTGACGAAACCCGAACAGTTCGCCGATCTCATCATCGCCACGCGCGGCGGGAGCCCGGTGTTCCTGCGTGACGTCGCACGCGTGACGCAAGGCCAGGAGGATCGCTACCAGGCGGCCTGGTTCGACGGTCAGCGCGCGATCCTGCTGTTCGTGCGCAAGCAGGCCGATGCGAACGTGATCGCGACGGTCGACGCGGTCAAGGCCATGCTGCCCGAACTGCGCGCGTGGCTGCCGAGCGACGCGAACCTGACCCCGTTCCTCGACCGCACGCCGACGATACGCGCGTCGGTCATGGAGGTGCAGGTCTCGCTGCTGATCAGCCTCGGTCTCGTGATCCTCACGATGCTGTTGTTCCTGCGCCGACTCGCACCGACACTGATCGCCGGCCTCGCCGTGCCGCTTTCGTTGGCCGGCGCGTTCGCGATCATGTACGTGCTGGGCTTCACCTTGAACAACCTGTCGTTGATGGCGCTCGTGATCGCGATCGGCTTCGTCGTCGACGATGCGATCGTCGTCATCGAGAACATCGCGCGCCATCTCGAGCAGGGCATGCCGCGCCTGCAGGCGACCCTGCTCGGCGCACGCGAGATCGGCTTCACCATCGTCTCGATCACCTTGTCGCTGCTCGCGGTGTTCATCCCGCTGCTGTTCATGGGTGGGTTCCTCGGCCTGCTGTTCCGCGAATTCGCGGTCACGCTCGCTGCCGCCATCGCGATCTCGGCCATCGTTTCGCTCACGGTCACGCCGTCGCTCTGCGCGCAGTTCATGCATCCGCACGGCGCGAAACCGCCGGGCATCTGGGAGCGCCGTATCGACGCCGCGCATGCATGGAGCGTCGAGGTCTATCGCCGCGCGCTCGACTGGTCGCTCGCCAGGCCGCGCCTCATGGCCGCGCTGCCGGCGCTGCTGCTCGCGCTCACGGTCTGGCTCATGATCCTGGTGCCCAAGGGGTTCTTTCCGCAGCAGGACACGGGACAGCTGCAAGGCTCGACAAACGCGGGCTCGGACGTGTCGTTCGACGTGCTCGTCGAACGTCAGCAGCGCATCACCGACATCGTGCGTGCCGACCCCGCGGTCGAAAGCGTCGGCGCGCGCGTCGGCGGCGGCCGCTTCGGCGGCGGCGGCGGATCGGGCACGCTGTTCATCAATCTCAAACCGCTCGGCGCAGGCCGCGACGTGTCGACGTTCGCGGTCATGAACCGCCTGTCAAAAAAAGCCGCGCAGGTGCCCGGAGTCCGCCTGCGGCTGCGACCCGTGCAGGACATCGGCGGCGGTGGCGGTGCCGGTGGAGGCGGCGGGGGCGCGCAGTACAATTTCTCCCTGCGCGGCAGCGATCTTGCACAATTGCAGGAATGGACGCCGCGGCTCGTCGAGGCGCTGAAGGAACTGCCGCAGCTGCGCGACGTCGGCTCCGACCTGCAGGAAGCCGGCCTGCGCCAGAACCTCGAGATCGACCGCGACACCGCCGCGCGCCTCGGCGTCAGCATCGCGGCGATCAACAGCGCGCTCTACGATGCGTTCGGCCAGCGCCAGATATCGACCATCTATTCCGACATCAACCAGTACAAGGTCGTCGTGACCGCCGATCCCGGCCAGGCCGCGACGCCGGGTTCGCTGGAACGCCTCTATGTGCAGTCCTCGACCGGCGCGATGGTGCCGATCACGGCGCTGACGCGCATGCGCGACGGCATCGCGCCGACCTCGATCCAGCACCGCGCGCAGTTCGCGGTCATGGACGTGTCGTTCGGTCTCGCTCCTGACGTGGCGATGAGCGAAGCGGGCAGGCTCATCGAGCAGACCATGAAGAACCTGCGCATGCCGGGCGACATCAGCGGCGCGTTCGGCGGCGACTTCCGCCGCTTCCAGCAGCAGCAGAGCGACACGCCGCTGCTGTTCGTCGCGGCGATACTGGCGGTCTACCTGATCCTCGGCATGCTCTACGAAAGCCTGATCCATCCGCTCACGATCCTGTCGACCCTGCCGTCGGCCGGCGTCGGCGCGGTGCTCGCGCTGCTCGTGACGAATACCGAGCTGTCGATCGTCTCGGTCATCGCGATCGTGCTGCTGATCGGCATCGCGAAGAAGAACGCGATCATGATGATCGACTTCGCGCTCGTGGCCGAGCGCGAACACGGCATGACGCCGCTGGAGGCGATACGCGAAGCCTGCCTCGTACGCTTCCGCCCGATCATGATGACCTCGCTCGTCGCGATCTTCAGCGCGCTGCCGCTCGCGATCGGCTTCGGCGCCGGCGCCGAGATGCGCCGTCCGCTCGGCATCGCGATGATCGGCGGCCTGCTGGTTTCGCAGACCCTGACTCTGCTCACGACGCCGGCGATCTATCTGCTGTTCGAACGCCGCGCGCAGCGCCGGCGCGAACGCAAAGCCGCGCGCAAGGCCGCGAGAACGGCGAAGCTCGAGGCGGCGCGCGCCTGAGGCGCGCACTGCCGTTCACGGCTGTCTGACGAGACGTACCGCGAACGGCAACAGATACTCGAGCCGCTGCGGCGACGAATAGGCGACGAGGCTGCCCTGCAGCACGTCGCGCGTGCGCACGAGCTTGACCAGCAGCAGCGGACTCGCGCTGCCGGCCTGCTCCGGAATCGGCAGTTTCAGCGGCACCGCGCCGATGAAGGATTCGCCATAGACGATGCCTGCGAATTCGCCGCGTTCGCCCGGCTGTGCATCGGGGGCCGGCGCAACGGCGAGCGTGACCTTGCCGTCGGCCGCGAAGCGCAGCTCGCACGGCAGCGAACGGCCGGCGACGGCGACGCTCCCGCGCCAGGCGCCGCGGAACGTCGCCTGCGCCGCATACGGCGCATAGTTGGCCGTCGCATCGAGCGGTCCCGGCGAATAGCCCGGCAGCAGCGCGCGCAACGCCTCGTCGGCGACGGCCTGGGTGACCGCATTGACCTCGGTCTTGTTCGCGAGCACCACGACGCCGACCCCGCGATCGGGAATCAGCTTGATGATCGTGCTCGCGCCCGGCATGCCGCCTTCGTGCCAGAGCATGCGCCGGCCGCCGTCATCGGGCCGCACGTACCAGCCGAGGCCATAGTACGCGCCGGCGTAGTAGTGCTGCAGCGCGCCTGCATCGGCGTTCTGCTGCATGCGACGCACGCCGCTCGGCGACAGCACCGGCGTCTGCGCCGCGGCCGGATCGAGATGGAACAGCGCGAAGCGGATCAGATCCTGCGCGCTGGCGTGCACGTTGCCCGCGCCGGGCGTGTCGTTGCGCAGCCTCGGCAATGCGCGATTCTGCGCATCGTACGGTGTCGCGACGTCGGCATCGGCGGAGTCCGGATCGTCGACGAACGCATCGTCCATGCGCAACGGCGCGAACAGGTTGCGTTGGAGATAGTCGCCGAAGCGCAGGCCGCTGCGTTTTTCGACGAGGTGTCCGAGCAGGCCGTAGCCGAGATTCGAATACTCGGCGATACGTCCCGGCGGCTGCACGAGCACTCCGTATCGATCGACGCTGGCCGCAAGCGCCGGCGCATGCGCGATCTCGTCGCCGTAGAAGATGTGCGCATAGGTCGGCAGGCCCGAGGTGTGATCGAGCAACTGGCGCACGCTCGGCATCGGCCAGCTGCGCGCCCGGCCCTGCAGCCGCCAGGGCCGCAGGTACTTCTGCGCCGGCGCATCGAGATCGATCCTGCCGCGCTCGACGAGTTGCAGCACCGCCGTCGCGGTGATCGGCTTGGTCGCCGACGCGAGCGCGTACGCGGTGCGTACGGTCGCCGGCCTGCGTCCGGCGAGATCGGCATGACCGAAGGCGCGCGCATAGACGATGCGACCGTCCTGCGCGACGGCCACGGCGAGCGACGGCAGATTGCCGCTGTCGATCTCGCTCGCGACGCGCCGTTCGAGCGCGCTGAAGTCCGGCGTCTGCTGCGCGGCCGCCGTGCCGACCAGTACCGCCAACGCGACCAAGCTCCGCACGATCATGCGACTACTCCTCGGTGATGGACCTGCCCGCGCGAAAACGCGCGCGGTACCGTGCCGGCGCGATGCCGACCTGACGTTCGAACGCGCGACGGAATACGTCGACGCTGCGAAATCCCACAGCCGTCGCGATACGCTCGACCGGCACGCGGCTCTCGCTGAGCCGCTGCCGCGCTTCGTCGACGCGCAGCCGTTCCACGTACTGCGCCGGCGCCAGCCCGAAGGCCTCGCGGAACCGGCGACTGAGCTGGCGCCGGCTCAGGCTGCAGCGCTCGGCGCGATCACAGACCGGCACCAGCGGCCCGTCGAACGAGATCCGGGTGTTCGTCCACGTTTCGGAGG
>CAMLSI010000374.1 GCA_946482585.1 uncultured Lysobacteraceae bacterium | reverse complement strand
GAGATAAAAATATACGGATAGCTTTTGTCGTCGCGCAGCAGGATGTTGTAGCGCGGCTTCAGCGACTTGATCAGCTGCGCCTCGAGGATCAGCGCCTCGCCCTCGGTCCGCGTCAGCGTGGTCTCGACGCGCGCGATCTGCGCGATCATGGCCATGATGCGCGGCTCGAGCCGCGGCTTCAGGAAATAGCTACCGACGCGCTTCTTGAGGTCGCGCGCCTTGCCGACGTACAGCAGCTCGCCGCGCGCGTCGATCATGCGATAGACGCCGGGCGAGCTGGTCAGGTGGCGGACGAAGGCCTTGCCGTCGAACGGCACGGGAGCTGGGCTGGTTTCCATGCGGAGGATTGTCGTGCGAAGCGGGACTTATGTGCGCGGAATCGGCCGAATCAAGTCCCTGCGCAACGCAGCGGGGCTGTCGCGACGGCGTCGCGGCGTCATTCGCCGATCGCGACGCGATGGCAGCTGCCGCTCGTGAGGTCGACGCGGACGATCTCGTGGGCGTTGGTATTTGCGATCCAGAGCGACCCCGGACTCAGACTCACGCCTTCGGGTTCGTGGAAGCGGTAAGGCAGGTTGAAGCTGCGCGTCTCGCCGTTCTTGAGGTTGATCGCCTTGAGCTTGCTGTTGTAGCTGTCGGCGACGAACACGAGGCCGCGCGGATCGATGGCGATGCCCTGGGGGTGCTGCAGGCGCACGGTATCGCGCTTGCCCGCGGCGTCGCCGAACTCCCAGAGGCCGGCACCGACGAGGGTCGTGACCTGGCGGTCGGCGATGCGGATCGCGCGCACCGCGCCGGCGCCGGCGTCGGCGACGAACAGCGCCGGGCCCAGTGCCGTGATGCCGGCCGGTTGCGCGAAGCTCGCATAGTGGCCGGCGCCGTCTTCTAGACCGAAATGGCCCGAACCCGCGAGCACGTCGAGCGTACCGCGCGTGAGATCGAGATCCCAGACCTGGTGCTGGCCGGCGACGGTCACGAACAGATGTTCGTTGTGCACAACGAGGTCGACCGGCGCGCACAGGGCGATCGCGGTCGGCTCCGTGTGTTGCTGCGGCCGGTCGCGGCCGGCCTTGCCGGTGCCGATCACGGTTTCGACATCGCCCGGCAGCAGGCGGATGCGGCGCACCGCATGGTTGCCGGTATCGGCGACGTAGAGGCAGTCCTTGCCGAGCGCGAGACCCTGCGGCGACGCGAGCCCGCAGTCGACGAGACGTCCGTCCCAGTAACCGGCGTTGCCCGAGCCGAACTGGCGCAGGACGCGCCCTTCCAGCGTGGTTTCGATCACGCGGTGGTGCGCCGTGTCCGCGATGTACAGATGGCGGTCGGTCGCGACCACGCGCGCCGGAAACGACAGCGGCAGGCGCGGCTCGGGACGGGCGACCGCGGGCCAGCTCTCGTAGACGCGCGTGTCGTTCGCGATTGCATCGTCGAGCAGGTCCGTGATGCGCCGGTCGATTTCCTGGCGCCGCCCCTCGCCCGTGAAGATCGCGACGGGACGCGTCTGGGCGTCGAGCAGGACGACGCTGGGCCAGGCCTGCACGCCGAGTTTCTGCCAGAGCACGAATCCCGGATCGCTCGCGACCGGATGGCGCAGGTGATGCCGGTTGACCGCCTTGAGCACGGCGGCGGCGCTGCGTTGCGCGGTATAGCGCGGCGTATGGATGCCGATCACGCAGAGGCCGTCGTGGTGCCGGTTCTCGAGCCAGGCGAGATCGGTCAGCAGGTTCACGCTGTTGACGTTGTCGTAAGTCCAGAAATACAGCAGCGTCACGCGTCCGCGCAGTTGCTCGCTGTGCGGGATCTGGGTGGTATTGACCCACTCCAGCTCCGCCGGGAATTCGAACGTCTCGATCTGCTGCGCCATCGCTGTCGTCCCGCTGCTGCCGTGCCGGCGGATTATGCGCAATCCGCCTGCCGATTGGTGCGGATCGCGGGTTGCCGCCGGCCGCGGCCGACCGCACTCTACGATCGCGCGCCCCGCGCGACGATCTCGCGCGCGAACGCCTCGGCCAGGTCGATGACCGCATCGAAGCCGGCCGCGTTGCCGTAGTACGGGTCCGGCACGTCGACCGGCTGCACCAGGCCCGCGTAACCGAGCGCGAGCGCGATCTGCGCGGTCGCGTCCGCCGGCCGGCGCCGCTGGATTTCGGCCAGATTGCTGCGATCGGCCGCGAGCAGCCAGTCGTAGCGGCGATAGTCGGCCGCACACAGCTGGCGCGCGCGATGCGCCGCCAGCGAATAGCCGCGTCGCTGCGCCGACGCGCAGCTGCGCGGATCGGCGCCCCGCCCCACGTGCCAGTCGCCGGTGCCGGCCGAAGCGATCTCCCAGTCGAGGCCGGCATTTTGCGCATGCACGCGCAGCACGGCTTCGAGCACGGGCGAACGGCAGATATTGCCGAGGCAGACGACGAGGATCTTCATGCGCCCGCGAGCAGCGCATTCACGCGCGCGAGATCTTCCGGCGTATCGACACCGGCCGGAAACGCGTCGGGCGCGATACGCACGGCGATGCGGTAGCCGTGCTCGAGCACGCGCAACTGTTCCAGCGATTCGGCCGCCTCGAGCGGCGTGCGCGGCAATTGCGCATAGCGCCGCAGGAAACCGGCGCGATATGCATAGATGCCGATGTGGCGCAGGAACGGCACGCCCGGCGGCAATGCATCGCGCGACTGCTGGAACGCATCGCGCGCCCACGGCAGCGGCGCGCGGCTGAAATACAGCGCGAGCTCGCCGGCCGCGACGAGCTTGACGCAATTCGGATTGAACAGTTCTTCCGCCGACTGCACGGGCGTGGCGAGCGTCGCCATCGGCGCATCGTTCGCGATCAGCACGTCGGCGACGGCGCGTATGCCGCTCGCGGGCGCCAGCGGTTCGTCGCCCTGCAGATTGACGACGACGGTGTCGTCGGACCAGCCGCGCTGCATCACGCACTCGGCGAGCCGGTCGCTGCCCGAAGCATGGTCTTCGCGCGTCATGCAGACGGTGACCGGCTGTTCCGCGAGCGCATCGCGGATGCGTACATCGTCGGTCGCGACGACGACCTCGCGCGCGCCGGCCGCGAATGCGCGCCGCGCGACATGGACGATCATCGGCTCGCCGGCGATCAGGCTCAGCGGCTTGCCGGGCAGGCGCGTCGACGCATAGCGGGCAGGAATCGCGACGATGAAATCGGACATGGACGCATCCGGCAGCGGTGGAGCGCGCGATTGTAGGGGAGCATCGCGCGCGTCGCGCAACCCGTCGCGTGCCGCTCACACAGCCTGGACGCGCGATCGCCGAACCTCGCGTGGCTTCGTCCGCTCACTCGACCGGGAAGACTCATGCGACCGACGCTTCTTTTCGCGACGACCCTGATGCTCGCCGCCTCCGCATCCGCCAGCACGCCCGACGCGTGGAACGCGCACTACCGCGACGTCGTCGACCGCTGTCTTGCGGCGAGCCGGTTGAGCCGTGCGCGCGCCGACGGCCACCTCATGCTGTTTTCCGATGCAGTCGGCACCGCACTGCTCCTGCGCGGCAAGGCCCGCGGCAGATCCGGCGAGACGCGCCAGCTCTGCATCGTGCGGCGTGGCGAAAACGGGGCGGTCGAAATCCAGTCCGTCGACGACGGCATCGATCCGAAAACGCTGCCGCGCTGAGCCTCAGACCAGCTTGCGCACGCGGAAATTGCGGCCCTTGATCTTGCCTTCGCGCAGGCGCTGCAACGCCTTGTCGGCGATCTCGCGCGCGATGGCGACGTAGGCGCGCGTATCGAAGATCGCGATCTTGCCGACATCGCTGCCGGGCAGTCCGGCGCTGCCGGTCAGCGCGCCGAGGATGTCGGCCGGGCGCAGTTTGTCCTTGCGGCCCGCGTCGATGACGAGGGTCTGCATCGCGGCGAGCTGGCCGGTCCTGAGCTTCGCCGGCGCGAGCTTCGGCGTTTCCCAGCGCAGCGGACGGCCGAGCCGCTCCTCGATGACCGCCGCACGGCTTTTCTCGCGCGCGCCGCACAGGGTCAGCGCGAGGCCGCTGCGGCCTGCGCGGCCGGTGCGGCCGCTGCGATGCACGTGCGTGTCGGCATCGCTCGCCACGTCGTACATGACGACCAGCGGCAGGTCCTCGATATCGAGGCCGCGCGCGGCGACATCGGTCGCGACCAGGATGGAGCAGCTGCGGTTGGCGAAACGCACGAGCACTTCGTCGCGGTCGCGCTGCTCGAGGTCGCCGTGCAGCGCGAGCACGGAATAGCCGCGCGCATCGAGCGCCGCGGCGACGTCCTGCGTGTCGCGCCGTGTGTTGCAGAAGATCATGGTCGATTCGGGCTTGTGCTCGCCGAGCAGCCAGGCCAGCGCATCGAGCTTGTTCTCGGGTTCGACCTCGTAAAAGCGCTGCACGATCTCCGCCGGCGCATCGGCATCGACGGTGATTTCGACCGGATCGCGCTGGAATTCGCTGCTGAGCACACGGATCTCGTCGGGGAAGGTGGCCGAGAACAGATTGGTCTGGCATTCGCGCGGCGCGAACTTGATCACCGCGCGCATCGCGTCGGCGAAGCCCATGTCGAGCATGCGGTCGGCCTCGTCGAGCACGAGCACGCGCAGCGCGGAGAGTTCCAGACTGCCTTTTTCCAGATGTTCCAGAATGCGCCCGGGCGTGCCGACGACGACCTGCGGCATGTGCACCAGCGATTCCACCTGCACGCGCAGCGGCACGCCGCCGCAGAGGATCGACAGCTTGAGATTCGGCAGGAAGCGCGCGAGCTGGCGCAGGGATTTGCCGACCTGATCGGCGAGCTCGCGCGTCGGCGTCAGCACCAGCGCCTGCAGCGGTCCGCCGGCCTCGATGCGCGCCAGGAGGCCGAGCCCGAACGCGACGGTCTTGCCGCTGCCCGTGCGCGCCTGCGCGATCACGTCGCGCCCGTCGAGCAGCGACGGCAGCGCCTGCGCCTGCACCGGCGTCAAAGTGTCGAACGACAGTGCGGCCAGCGCCTGCAGCAGCGGCGGCGGCAGGGACAGCGAGGATGGATCGGACATGAGGGCGGGTTCTGATGCGGCGCAGCAGTGTAGCCGCCCGGCGCCGCCACCGCACCCGAACACCGGATCCCGGCCGTCAGCCGCGCGACGGCGGGACGGCGACCGGCACGGATGCCCGCGTGCGGACAAGCCGCTCGAGGGCGGCGATCAGCTCAGCGCGCTGCCGCGGCCGCAACGCTGACCAGGCAGCCGCGGACCGACACACTCAAGCGCCTTCCTCGCGTCCGCCGACACCGGCGCGGAAACGGTCGAGCTCCGCGTCGAACACGGCTGGCCGCGGTGCTTTCACCGCCCTGGCGGCGACCGCTCGTGCCTTCGTGGGCTTCGCCGGCTTTGCGGACTT